>JANTGL010000319.1 GCA_024762915.1 Bacteroidales bacterium
CGGAAGTCTGCAAAGAGAGCGGATATTTGGCGTCTCCGAATTGTAATCATCCGCTTGACGAATTTATTCCGGCAAACGGAAACCGAACAGATGTTTGTCCGTATCATAAGTTCATTCATTTGGATAAATCCGAAAAATTTCGTGTGGATGCAAGTTGTGAAAATTTGGATAATATCCTTACAAAATCATGGTTTATTCTGCCGCCTGCCGTCGAGAATTATTATAAAAAGAAAAATGCTTCTTATCGTTATTTGCCTCCGTATCGTTCAGATTGTAAGGATAATACCGATGAAGAAAAAAAAATGGAATTGATTTATCCGTTTAAAAATACAAAAATATACGTTCCGGTTGATTTAGACGGTAAACTCGGTAAAACGGTTTTTGAAGCCGCCCACAGGAATAAAAATGCTGTTATTTTTTGGTATGTTGACAGCAAACTGATCGGACAAACACAAGGTATTCACCAGATTGAGCTAAGTCCGAAATCAGGCGAACATATTTTAACTTTAATTGACCAAAACGGTGAAAAAGTTGTTAAAAAGTTTGAAATTTTGGGAAAGCAGTAATTTAATGTTTTGATATTAAACTACTTTTTATATTTCTTCCATCTACATATATTTCTAAATCCTGTTCGTGTATTTGCGTTTTTAGTAATAAAAATATCAGTTTCTAAAATTCTTTTTCTTTTATCTGACCACGAACCTCCGACGGAAATATCTTTTACTGACGTCCACTCACTTACGTTTCCTCTCAGATTATATAAAGGATTTCCTTTTTTAATAAAACAGTCAAAATCTGAAAAAATATCTGTAGGTATTGATAGGTCAACAGAATCACAAGGTTCTTTGTCAGAATTGATTATCGGATATTTTTCTTTACATTTTTTACACTTTTTTGAATGGCAATTACTATAATATGATAATGCTACAGAATCAGCATAAGTTAAAATTAATTTTCTTTCTTCAAGTGTAGGAAGACTGTATTCTGGATAATATTCAGGTTTTTCAGATGAAATTATAGAAGGTAATGTTCCTTTATAATAACGGTTAATTGAGAAATAGGTATCTTTATTTTGAGCCGTATCATATTTTATTTTTTTTAAATCAATTAAGAATTGTTCAAATACTCTGTCTGATCGCCATTTTGAATAATTTTCGGCCTGTTTTTGTGAAATTCCTACTGCAGGGTAAATGTAATATAAGGCATTATTTAAATAATTATTTGAAAATGTATTTTTACAAGTATCTGTTTTATTCTTGTCAAAAATATTCGGAAGAACAGAGATATATTCTTCAGAACTTAAACCGTAAATTTTTCCTGTCCAGAAGACATATTCCATCCAATCAACATTTCTTACCTCAGTTTCATCGCAATAAAAATTATCAGCAATTTTAATTGTTCCGGGCGGTGTTGAATTATTTTGATAAGTATCCTCAAAAGTACTGTTTTTAACCAGAAAACAGCCGGAAACAGCTAATAAACTGATGAGAAATAAAGGAATTATAATATTTTTGTAAAAGGAAATCATTAATTATCCATTATAATTTTTAAAATTATTTCATTCTGAATTCATCCGTTTGTTTAAAAATTTCTTCAAAAATTGCTTTTTCGGTATCGTCAAATTCGATATTTCTGCGTTTTGTAACAAGTTCTGCCGTTTCAAAAACTTTCGATAATTTATAAGTTGTAAATCCCGATGCACCTCCCCATGAAAACGACGGTATAAAATTTCGAGGAAATCCGTCACCGAAAATATTTGCACTGACACCGACAACCGTACCGGTATTAAACATGGTGTTAATTCCGCATTTTGAATGGTCGCCCATAATTAAGCCGCAAAATTGCAATCCGGATTTTATAAACCCTTTTTTGTTGTAATTCCACAGTTTCACTTCGGCATAATTATTTTTTAAGTTTGAATTATTAGTATCGGCACCCAAATTACACCATTCTCCGATGACCGAGTTCCCGAGAAATCCGTCGTGTCCTTTATTTGAATAGCCCTGAATAACGCAGTTATTTACTTCACCGCCGACTTTTGAATGCGGCCCGACGGTAGTAGGTCCGTAAATTTTTGCCGATAATTTTAAAGTGGAATGGTCGCATAATGCCAATGATCCTTTTACAACGGAACCGGGCATTATTTCGGCATCTTTACCGATGTAAATATAACCGTTTTCGGGAACTAATGTGGCGAATTCTACTTTTGCACCTTTTTCTAAAAAGATATTTTCAGCTTGATTTGTTTGAACTGTTTCACTTAATTTCTGAGATTTTTTGCCTTTGGTCAGAAGTTTGAAATCATTTTCGATTTCTTCACCGTTTAATGAGAAAATATCCCACGGAAAATTTATTTGCTTAAAATCGGATTGTGATTGAATGGTCTCAAAACCATTAAAATGGTCAAAATCAATAGTTTCTACTCTAAAATCTTTAAGTAAAGCAGCAATCGGTTCTTTACCTTTTAAAAGAAGTTCTCCGGTTTCGAGTTTCTTGATTTCCGAAATTATATTTTTATTCGGAATGACGGAACCGTTTACTAAATAATTTATTTTTTTACTTTTTGCCGGAAATTTTCTCTTTAAATAGTCCTGCGTTAAAAAAGAAACTTCTGATTTTAAAAGATGTTCCCATTTTTCTTTAATTGTTAAAATACCGATTCTTAAATCGGCAACAGGTCTTGTATAAGTCAATGGTAATAAGTTGTCTCTGTTCGGTCCGTCAAATAGTATAATGTTCATTTTCTTCGATTTTTGAGTATGTAAAGATAAGAATTTTAAAACAAACCGGTTTATAAAAAATAAAAAAGCCCCGTATTAATACGGGGCTTTTAGAAAATATTTTTAATTTATTTTGTTTTCTTTTTATAACGTTGATTAAATTTATCAACACGACCGGCTGAATCCACAAATTTCATTTTACCTGTGTAAAAAGGGTGTGAGCTGCTGGAAATCTCCATTTTAATTAAAGGATATTCTTTACCTTCAATTTCAATAGTTTCTTTTGCCGGAGCAGCCGATTTTGTAATCGTTATTTGGTCGTTTGACATATCTTTAAAAACGACGTCTCTGTAGTTGCTCGGATGGATATCTTTTTTCATTTTA
>JANTGL010000320.1 GCA_024762915.1 Bacteroidales bacterium
AATACGAAACATTTAAGATAAAACTGCGTCATTCTCCGACTTTACCGGAAGGAACCGTAACTTTTATCCTTAATAAAGAAGGCAAACCGGAAGAACTAAAAGTAGATATCCCAAATCCTGATTTTGATTTTACGGAATTGGTGTTTAAGAGGATTAAATAAAGAAAAGTTAAGGATATATAAATGTTAGCTCACATAATAAATGAAGAAACACATTTTGACATATTTAATTATCATTTTATCATTATCAGTATCTGGTCAGATTAATGATTCTAATAACAATTATGCAAGAAACATAGAAGATATTGAATTTACTGACTATAATAAAATTGGAAGATATATTTTCAATGAGACTCCTGACAGTTTATATACTATTAACCCAATTGATTTTTTAAGATATTTAGGGACAACGAAATATTTACCAAAAAAAGATAAATTTATAGAAGACTTATCAGTTCACATGATTCCATTTAAAATTTCATTAGATAAAAAATGGTTGACAGAAAAAGACATTGACACTCTAATCCATTATGTTAAGTCAAAAGAGATTGCAAGAATGCCATTCTCATTGCTTAGTTCACAAATACCTTTGGAAAAGACGACTGTTGGAATAGAAGCGATGCATTTGATAAGTTTATATAAAACGGACAATTTTAATTACCCATCATTATGCAGTACATTTTATTTTTGCAAACCTGCTAATCAGGATAAATTAGCGGATGAATTTATTAAATGGTGGACTGAAAAATGAGATAATAAACGTGAGCTAACACAAAAATAAACAACCTGCGGTTAAGCAACAATCCGCAAGGATAAAGAGAATTAGCCCGGTCGCAAAAATTTTGAATTTGCAAATAATTAATAAGGCAAAATTTGTGCTGTGAGCAAACCGATTGCATGGTAATTATACTTTCTAAAAATACTAATTGATTACGGCATGCCTTAAAGCAGGCAAAAGCAGATAACAATTTTGACCGTGAAATACGTTTACAGTAATTACAAATTGTCTGAAAACGATATTTCAACTATTGAAAATAAATTAATGAAAATAGAAATAGTAAAATCTTTAACTGATAATTTTGAAGCACACTCACATCAAACCGAAAACGGAATAGAATTTTGGTTTGCACGTGATTTACAACATTTATTGGGTTACACCAAGTGGGACAATTTTATAAATGTTGTAAGCAAAGCAAAGACTGCCTGTGAAGTGTCAGAAAATCAAACAATTGACCATTTTGCCGACATCGGGAAAATGGTGCAGTTGGGTTCGGGAAGTCAAAGAGAAATTCAAGACATAATGCTTACTCGATTTGCTTGTTATTTGATAGCTCAAAACGGCGACCCGAAAAAAGAGCAAATTGCTTTTGCTCAAAATTACTTTGCCCTGCAAACCCGAAAATTTGAGTTAATAGAACAACGAATAAAAAATTGGGAACGTTTAATTGTTCGACAAAAATTATCATTATCGGAAAAAGAGTTGTCGAGTTTGATATATGAAAAAACAGGAAGCGATCGAAATTTCGGAATTATCAGAAGTAAAGGCGATAAAGCATTGTTCGGATATTCTACTCAACAAATGAAGAATAAACTGAATGTTCCGAAAGGCAGAGCATTAGCAGATTTTTTACCTACGATAACAATTAAGGCAAAAGATTTTGCAACTGAAATAACTATTTTTAATATATCAGACAAAAACCTAATAACAGAAAATACGATATCAAATGAACACATAAAAAATAATAGTGGTGTTAGGAAATTACTGTTAGAAAGAGGAATAAAACCTGAGAAATTACCGCCGGAAGAAGACGTAAAAAAGCTCGAACGACGAGTTAATTCAGAAAAGAAAAAGATTTCAAAAAATCCGGATAAATTAAATGAAGAATGAGTTCGGTCTAAAAGTAAAATATGTTATATAATCCGTCTGACCGGTTTTATTACAGGACTCAAGAATAAAACGCCATAAACCGGTGTTCCTTAATCTGTTTTTTCAAAATCAACCAACAATTTCAAAGCCCGAAATATCAAATCCGTTTAATAAATCTTTAACATTCATACGCTTTTTGCCTTGCAACTGCAGTTCGGAAATATTTATATAACCGTCTGAAGTTGTGATTTTTATAAATGTTTTATTATCGGAAAGAATGCTGCCGGCATGGTGTGAATGCGATTCAATCTGTTTTTCTGTTGTAAAAATTTTAAGCGAAAATTGTTTGCCGTTTTTACCAGCAATTTCAGTCCAAGCCGTAGGGTAAGGACTTAATCCTCTTATAAAATTATAAACGGTTTGAGTGCTCTTGTGCCAATTGATTTTACAATCGTTTTTAAAAATTTTAGGAGCCGGTTTTATTTCACCGGCACGGCTTATCAGATGATTTTGAGAAACGGCACTTATCTTTTTATTGATAACGGCTTCAACCGTTTTTTTAATCAATTTTCCGCCGGTTATCATTAATTTGTCATGCAATTGACCGGCATTTTCATCCGGTAAAACAGGAACTTCCTCCTGAAAAATAATTTTGCCGGTATCAATTTGTTTTTCAATAAAAAATGTTGTTACACCGGTTTTTGTTTCACCGTTTATGATTGCATGATTTATCGGAGCTGCACCGCGGTATTGAGGTAAAAGCGATGCATGAAGGTTTATGGTGCCGTATGTCGGCATTGCCCAAACGGCTTCAGGCAACATTCTGAAAGCAACAACGATTTGTAAATCGGCTTTTAAAGCATTTAATTGAGAAAGGAATAAAGCATTTTTTAAATTTGTCGGTTGCAATAATCGCAAATTATTGTCAAGAGCATATTTTTTTACGGCGGACATTTGTATTTTTTTGCCTCTGCCGGCAGGTTTATCGGGAGCTGTAATCACACATGCAATATTAAAGCCGTTTTCATACAAAACATTTAAACTTTCAACCGCAAAATCCGGCGTTCCCATAAATAATATTTTGAACTGTTTTTTATTCATCAACTATTAATTTTCAATTATAAATTCTCAATTCTCAATTTTTAATTATAAATTATCAATTACCAAACTCCATTTATTTAATTTCTCTTCAAAAGACATCCGTGCATTTGCCGGACTCGTAGAAGGTAGCGTA
>JANTGL010000321.1 GCA_024762915.1 Bacteroidales bacterium
GAAAGCAAAGGAGAAATCACTTCAAAAGACGGGTTTTCCGTTGTAGCACCGATTAAGGTGATTGTTCCGTCTTCGACAGCTGCAAGTAAAGAATCTTGTTGCGATTTGCTGAACCGATGAATCTCGTCAATAAACAGAATCGGATTGGGATGCGAAAAAAAAGATTGGCTCTTTGCTTTTTTAATCACTTCTCGAACATCTTTAACACCGGAGCTGACAGCACTTAAAGTATAAAACAGGCGTTCAAGTGTTGCGGCAATAATTTTGGCCAAAGTAGTTTTTCCTACCCCGGGCGGTCCCCATAAAATGAAAGAGGGCAAATTCCCGGATTCGATAATTTTTCGTAAAACCTGTCCCTTCCCGACAAGATGTTCTTGTCCGACATACCCGTCTAATACTTTGGGCCTCAATCGTTCTGCCAGAGGTTGATTAGAAATAATTATGAATTTATTGTTTATGCAAAAATAATCTTTTTTTAATCAAAAAAGAGAAGACACCGAAGCATCTTCTCTTTTTAAGTATTTTATATTATTATTAATGCTGTTTCATTTCGTCATTGACTTCCAATTGGTTTCCGTTTTTATCATATACAACAATAAAAGCATCCGGTACGGTTGATCTCAATAATTGATCTCTGAATGCAGCTGCTTGAGAATAAGTAGAGAATGATTTAACGCGATATTTATAAAAACCGTCGGAATATTCTTTTTCAATTTCTGACGTATTTGAATATTTCCCGGCTAATTCATATTTCGGCAGAGCCGATCTGGAAGCAGCTATCTGAACTTTAAATACATAATCAGATACAACCGATTTATTTTTATCCTGTTCAGCCTGTAATTGACGAATCATTTGACGTGCTTTACTTGTATATTTCCCGGAAGGAAAATTATCAATATAATCTTGATAAGAAGCAATGGTATTAATGTTTTGAGCATTTGACCATGCTTTATTGTCTTTTTCGTCAAGTTCTTTTTTCCGTCCTTGGTTTAAAACAATGTCCAAAGCTTCTGTTTGCTTCGAATAGGCACTTTCTTTAGAGCTTCTTGCGTTGCTGATTGCACTGTTTACACTCGATGAAGAAACTTTTTTCAGATATTTACTGTCACCGATTTTCTTATTATACGTTGACATCTTTTTGTCTGCTCCTTCAATTAAGGAAACGGCATCATCGTTTAGTGCATGAGCTTCGGATTTATCGTTATCGTCATAATACGTTGTACCCACAATTATTTGAGAATACACGGCAGAAGCATCTTGATACGCTTTTAAAAAATCTTTTTCAGCTTGAATTCTGAATTTCTTTGCTTCCCACGTTTTTTTATTATATTTCTTCTTTTTCTTCTTTTTCTTTGCATACTTTTTTTCAATTGCTTCAGCTTTTGAAATTTTAGATTCAGCTTTTGTTATATACTTTTCGGCTTTTTCCAATACTTTAGTTTGTTCCGCATTAAACAAACTTTCTGCATTTGAATAGGTTACGGTTTGTGCACCGGTATATCCTGAAAACAGTAAAAATACCAATCCGATAACAAAAAATTTAAAAACTTTCATAATTTTCGGTTTTATTAAACAATTTGGTTAGTAATAAACAAATTTGTTGCCGGAATTGAAACAATTCCGAATTAATTATATTATTATTTATAACACAAATTTAGGAATTAAATTGCAGATTATAAAGTTTTTGTCAAAAAAACTTTGCCGGAATACGTTTTTATTTGACACGACCCGGATTTTTATTAATAAATTCTTTCCATGTTTTTGCTCCGCCCTTTACCGAATAATTATTTTGATAATAGTGACAAACGGCTACGGCAAGTCCGTCCGTAGCATCCAATTTTGCCGGCATATCTTTAAATTTTAAAGTATTTTGCAAAAATGCGGCAACTTGTTCTTTTGATGCATTTCCGTTTCCGGTTACGGCAAGTTTGATTTTTCGCGGTGCGTATTCGTAAACATCCAAATCTTTCGACAATGCGGCAGCAATAGCAACACCTTGAGCTCTTCCGAGTTTCAACATCGACTGAACATTTTTCCCGAAAAAAGGTGCTTCAACAGCAAATTCGGAAATCGGATAAGATTCAATTAACTGAATCGTTCTGTTATAAATTCGTTTTAATCGGTCGTACGGGTTTTTAATTTTTGAAAGTTCAATGTAACCCAAAGTTATCATTTCGGGAGTTTTTCCGACAATTTTAATAATCCCGTAACCGGTAAATGCCGTTCCCGGATCAATGCCGAGTATGTATTTTTCTTCGTTCAAAACTGAGTGTAAAGATGTTTATTTTTTTGATTTAAATCTTATTCTTTGAATAAAAATTCCGGCAATTATCAATATTAAACCGATATAAGTTGTGTAATAAATTTCTTCTTTAAGAATTAAATGTATGAATATCAGAGCTAAAAACGGTGATAAAAATATTAAATTACTGATATTATCATTTCGTTCCGTTAAATGTAATGCTTTCATCCAAAGGAAAAATGTTATTCCCATTTCAAAAAATCCTGCATAAATAACAGCAGGAAGGCCCTTTATTTCAGGCAGTTTTAGTTCCGAAAAAAGGATAACAGAAATTAAAATATAAAGAAAACCGAAAAGAAAATTCCAAAATAATTTTGTTTGTTCGTTGCGTTTATCTTTTTGGTTAAAAATCCATGACAAAGCCCAAATAACGGAACTTCCGGCAGCAAGCAAAACACCGAGCGGTTCGTTAACTTTAAATCCGAACAGATTGCCTTGCGTAGAAATAACATACACACCTGCAAACCCGACAAGCAACGAAACAACACTTATCAGTTTCAATTTTTCACCGAGCAAAGGTGCCGAAAGCAAAACCAATACAACCGGCCAAAGGTAATTAAGCGGTTGTGCTATTTGAGCCGGCAGCAGAGAATAAGCCTTAAACAAAACCACATAATACAAAAACGGATTTAAGAAGCCGATGAATGCAGAAGATAATATATCATTTTTGCTTACTTTAAATAACTGATTCAATGTTTTGTTAATCAGTGCAATAATAAGATAAAAGATGAGTGCGATAAAAGATGTAAACAGCAATAATTGC
>JANTGL010000322.1 GCA_024762915.1 Bacteroidales bacterium
CCGGATGCAATCTTTACGATTGAAAACCGAAGTGCGACGGATTTAGATTCTTATTATTGGGACTTCGGAAACGGAAATCATAGATTAGATTATGAATTTGTAGGTTCATTTGAATATGAATATCTTTCGGAAGGAACTTATGGAATAAGCTTGTTAGGGATAAACAGCAGCCAATGTGATGCAATGTTTACTGATACAGTTGTTGTTTTACCATATACTTCCGTTGATGAAATAAACTCAAATTTTAAAGTATTTCCGAATCCGACCGACGGTTTAATAAACATATCTTCAACAAGTGATCTGTCAGACGCTGTTTTTGAATTAAAAAATATCACAGGGCAAGAGGTACAATATAAATTGGAAGAACAAACAGCACATTCCTGCGGAATAGATATCTC
The DNA here is from genome assembly GCA_024762915.1 of Bacteroidales bacterium. Lineage (GTDB taxonomy): Bacteria > Bacteroidota > Bacteroidia > Bacteroidales > JAADGE01 > JAADGE01. The sequence goes on from JANTGL010000322.1 coordinate 399, forward strand.
CAATCTTGCAAAAGGGCTGTATTTCTTAAAGATAAATTTGAAAGGAGAAACTAAGATATTGAGATTGGTGAAAAAATAAAAAAACTAAGCCTGTCATATTTTAAACGGTATTTTTTTAAGTTCACGTTTATTTATTAATTATACAAAAAAATAGACTGTTTGAAATCTTGTGCATTTACGGGGTTTTCCGGTTCTTCTTTTTTTTTAGGTATCATAACTTTACTGTTTTTGTGTAAAGCTATTTCAGGACAAGACATCCGAATGAATATGTTTGTCATGTTTTTATAACAAACTGCTTATTAACAGGATGCGTTTTAATCAGAATAAATGATCTTTTCAGTATCAGTATATTCGTCGTATTTACATTTAATGATATATAATCCGGAGGATAAATTCATTGATTTGAAGTCAATTTTTGTACTTCCCGTATAAGTTGTTTCATAAACAAGAGTACCGAAACTGTTATAGATCGTAAGACTTACTTCTTTTGAACTTGGCAAATCAGACTCGATTGACAGAATATCTTTAACGGGATTAGGATAGATATTGAAAGAAACATCTGATAAATTCTCTTTAATGCCTGTATAACCCAAATCCAGATAATCAGAGATTCCAAATAGTATGGCATAAGCAGTTTGGTCATATAATCCGGCTGAACTGCAATTCATATCTTCATAAGTTAATGCCATAACAGTTTCTTGATGATTCGTCCACCACCAGCTTTCAGGATATTGTCCCGGGTTACCGCCGGACCAGCTGATATGAGAATCAAAAGGCATAATTCCTTCTAAAAAATGACTTCTTACCGATTCAACAAATTCTTCTTCTAAACTAAAATATTGTGTAGAAGTTCCGTTCGGATGATGAACCCAGAAAAATCGGTTACATTCGTGAGCTGAATGCATATTTAAGGCGACTTCAATCGGATTATCTTCAAGCATTAATTCCTCAAAACGTGCTCTTAAATTTTGCACTTCAATTTCAGGTGTTCCGGCATTCCAATTACTTTCTAAATCAACACCGTTTGCATTTTCTCGCGGATATTCAAGTTCAACACCGTCCGGATTGTACATCGGTACAATATGAAATATACACTGATCTCTTAAATAGTTGCCGATACCGTTTTCAGCAGAAAGGTAATTTATTATTTCGTCAGCAACTCGAAATGATTGAACTTCTCCGGGATGCGTTCTTACATGTATATAAATACGACGCTTTGATGTTTTTGCGGGATTAAAATTCGTTATTGTAAGTTCATACATTTCTCTGCCTTGCGTACTTTGCCCGATGGATTGAACTTGAATGTAGTCGCTTAATTCCCATTCTGCAATATCATTCAGCAGGTCATCATAACCATAACCCCAGTTATCGCCGTATAATTCAAGAAGTTGAGCATCCTTCACAGGATCATAACCGCATTTATCTTCTGATTGAATTTGATTAAATTGTCCGAATGCTATATTTAAGCTTAATATAAAAATTAAAGAAAGTACGAGTTTATTCATTTTTCCGACTGTTTGAATTATTAATAAGAAAGCTTAACAGCTATATCTGTTTCTTTCTGAATATGTATGTTGAAATATTTTTAGTTGCGCAATATACAACAGTTCCTTAAATTTCAAGGCGTAATTTTTCGAAAATTTCAAAGTGTTCAGATAAAACAGATAAAGAAATGTTAAAAATATTTCATTTTAACATATACCGTTTTATCGTTTTCTCCGATAACAAAATCAAATTTTTTAAATTCCGGACGGCTTAAAATTCTGTCAGTAAAATTTGAGAAACCGTAACCTTCTTTCGGCATCCCGATAAAATTATATTCCATTTTGCCGTCATTATTTTTGTCGTCTAATACCGTTATTCCGTATACACCCGGCTTAAGTTTAAGCTTGATTGTCATTGTTCCGCATTTTAAATCGGCTTTAGAATAAGTTTCATCAAGAAAGGGTTTTTCTTTTTTAAAATCGTCATTATTTGTAAAAACAGCAAGCGCTATTTTTCCTTTTTTACTTTTAATATTTGTTATTTCAACCGTTAATATTTGTGCATTCAATGAACATGTAAATAATAAAGCAAAAATGATTGTGAGTTTACTTTTCTTTCTCATAGTTTATAATTTTTCGAGCATTGCCGGTGTAAATTTATTTTCGTTGAGTGCTGAACCGACTTGAAATTTGTTAATGGTCATAATTGATTGCCTTTCGGTTTGCGTATTTTTCATTTTCATGTAAAAAGCAAAATATTTTCCGTTCGATTGTTTTTTGTATTGTTCAATGGTTTGAATTTTTTGAAGTTCTCCCGAGAAATCGTAAAATTCTATTTTATAACACAAATAAGTCGCTTTATCAATCCATACAATTTTTTTACTGAAACCGTATTCGTCTTCAACAGCTTCATTTTTACACGTTGTTTCAATTTTCCAAGACAGGTGTCCTTTGTATGTTTCCGATGACAGAATTTTATAATTGAAATCATTCATATTCGGTTTACTCATATCCGCATTCGTAAATTCGGAACCCATAAAATTCTTGCCTTTTTCGCTGCTGACAATTCTGCGTATTTTTCGAATAGCCGGCATATAAATCCACATGCCGTCATCTTTATTTTCATAATCAAAGATTAGAATTGCCGTTCCTTTGACATCGGCAGG
>JANTGL010000323.1 GCA_024762915.1 Bacteroidales bacterium
GTTATATTCCGATTTTAGTAAAACAAGCCGGTTTTACAAAAATTACCGAAAAAGTTGTAAAGCACCAGGAAAGAAAATACGGAAAATCAAAATTCGGTATGGAACGTTTTATTAACGGTTTTTTGGATTTGCTTTCAATAACGTTTATTACGCGTTTTGCAAAACGTCCGATGCACTTTTTCGGAACAATCGGTTCTTTTAGTTTTTTTATCGGTTTTGTAATTTTAATATATTTATCAATAGCAAAATTATTTTGGGCTCAATATGCAATGACTGAAAGACCTTTGTTTTTCTTAGGACTTATAGCCATCATTTTCGGAACACAATTATTTTTAACCGGTTTATTGGCAGATATGGTTTCCAGGTCTTCACAAGACAGAAATAAATATACTGTTGATAAAAAATTAAATCTTGATTAATGTTAACTACATAGTTATAAATAAGATGTATTGAAAACTTTGGGCGGGAATTAAACCTATTACCGTAAGAAAAATAAAATATTAATTAATGAAGATTAAAAATCAAATTGTTGCAGATAAACCTGTCGCAATATCAGAGTATATTTTTATTGAAAATATTTTATTACTTTTCTTTTTACTTCCGTTTATACTATCATTAAAAAATAATATTTATTCATATATAGTATCTTCTGCAATTATTTATACAACAACTGTTTTTTTATTTAGGAAAATTTATTTCTATTCTGAATATTTAATTATTTTTTATCCTGCAAGATTAATTTTTAAAAAACGTATTATTAAATATTCAAATATTAAGAAGATAAGATACATATATGGTAAATCAGCATATGATATACCGGAAATCCAAATAAGATTAAAAAATACAATATTTTTCCATTTTTATATTTCACGGTCAAGAAAAAAAAGAAAAGAAGTATTGCAAAAATTATATAAAATAGGATTAGAAGTTGAAATAAAATCGGATGATTGGGAGGATCAAAAAATTTTAAAAGAGACAGAAAAGCAGTAAGTTTAACAAATTATTGAAAGTATTATGTCTAAAAAGCATATCCGAAACCTAAATATAAAGATTCCGGCCAGGCAAAACCGACTTTAAATAAAAACTTTCCTTGCGGTTTATTGTATAAATAACCTGCTGATACAGCCGGATAAAAATCGGTATATTTTAATTTAGTGTCGCCGGGTTCTTTGTATTTATAACTTAACTTGTCATACATAATTTGTGTGCCGATACCGGTTTCTAAATGATGTGCTTTTTTCCCTAATCGGTTATTGATTTTTAATCGAAAGTACGGACCGTTTCCGCCCCATGTTTGCCAATATCCGAATCCTGTTTCAGCAAATAAACTTCCTTTTTTATAATTTAGAAATTGTCTTTCGTAATTTAATCCCGCAAATCCCCAGAACGGATTGGGTGTCAGACTTATAAGGATGTCATTTTTATTCGGTTCTGAATCGTTATAGATTTCTTGTGCATAAGTCATATTTAAAAGCAGAACAAATGCGAATAAAAGGTTAATTCGTTTTTTCATCTTTTTATATTATTAGAAGCTGTCTAAAAAGTTTGGTTAGTCATGCTGAACTTGTTTCAGCATCTTTATAAATCACTGAAATTTTGTTTGTTGAGATTCTGAAACAAGTTCAGAATGACACTTCTGCTGACTTTTTAGACAGCATCTTTATATTGCTGATTTTTTTTATTGTATATTTTTTAGCAACGAATACACGAATAAAAAATTAATTATTATTTCGTGTGTCTTTATTAAGTAACGGGTATTTCAAGTAATTAAATTAAAGAATTAATAAAATCATCATCCGTAAAGTTCGGCAGTGTAACTTTCAGATTTTGATTTTCCTTCATGGCTCTTTCGGCTGCCGAAACGGCACCTTTGTTTCTTGCCCAACTTCTGCGGGTAATGCCGTTATTTACGTCCCAATGCAACATTGATTTTAAACGTCTTTCGGAATCACTGCTGCCGTCAAGCAACATTCCGAAACCGCCGTTTATTACTTCGCCCCAACCGACACCGCCGCCGTTATGAATCGAAACCCAAGTGGCACCTCTGAAACTGTCGCCGATAACGTTTTGTATGGCCATATCTGCCGTAAATTGAGAACCGTCATAAATATTTGAAGTTTCGCGATACGGCGAATCGGTTCCCGAAACATCGTGATGGTCACGCCCCAAAACGACCGGTGCTGATAATTCTCCGGATTTTACGGCATCATTAAATGCTTTAGCAATTTTTGTTCTGCCTTCGCAGTCGGCATATAAGATTCGAGCTTGCGAACCCACTACTAATTTATTTTTTCCGGCTTCTTCAATCCATTTGATGTTATCATGCATTTGAGATTGAATTTCTTCGGGTGCATTTGCAGCGATTTCTCGCATTACTTTCGCAGCAATTTTATCGGTTGTTTCCAGGTCTTCCGGTTTTCCGGATGTGCAAACCCAACGGAACGGACCGAAGCCGTAATCGAAAAACATCGGACCCATAATATCCTGAACATAAGAAGGATAAATAAATGTCCCGTCAGTTTTCATAATATCTGCACCGGCTCGGCTTGCTTCAAGTAAAAAAGCATTTCCGTAATCGAAAAAGTAAGTTCCTCTGTCGGTATGCTTTTTTATGGCTTGTGTTTGTCTTCTGAGTGATTCTTGAACTTTTTCTTTAAAAAGCAAAGGATTTTCAGTCATCATTTTATTGGCTTCTTCAAAACTGATTCCTGCCGGATAATAACCGCCGGCCCATGGGTTATGGAGAGATGTTTGATCTGAACCTAAATCGATTTTAATATTTTCTTCTGCAAATTTTTCCCAAACATCCACAATATTACCGTGATACGCAATTGAAATAATTTCTTTTGCTTCTTTAGCTTTTTTAACTCTTGCAACCAGATTGTCAAGATTATCAATAACTTCGTCAACCCAAGCTTGCTCATGTCTTTTTTTAACGGCGTCTTCATTAACTTCCGCAACAACGGAAATCACTTCCGAAATATTCCCGGCTTTCGGTTGTGCTCCCGACATACCGCCTAATCCTGATGAAAC
>JANTGL010000324.1 GCA_024762915.1 Bacteroidales bacterium
TTTTGATCGGGCCCGCCGCCTCTGACATAAACGCCGCTTGTTCCCTCGGAACCCGATTGAACGCCCGGCATCAGTTGAATGGTTTTTAAAACATCGGTTTCCCCGAATAAAACAGGGAGTTTTTGAACAGCATGCAATGGAACATCAACGGAACTTATTTGAGATGTTTTAACCGTGCTTTGTTTGCCGGTTACAATGACTTCTTCCAATTCGTTATTCGGAATCATCGCAAAATTGATAACGGTATCTTTTGTTAATTGTAATTCAACCGTTTGAGATTGATAACCGATAAAAGCGACTGTTAATTTAATGCTTTTTTGCTTAAACGTTAAGCTGTAATAGCCGTAAACATTTGAAGCTGTTCCGAAGCCGAGATTTTGGTTATAGATATTTGCTCCGATAATTCGTTCTCCGTTTTCGGCATTTTCAATATAACCGCTTACGGTTAATTTTTGTGCAAACAAGGAAATTGAAAAAATCAACAAAATTGTCACCAAAAAAGTTTGTTTCATTTTTATGTGTTTTATGATTTTCAGGGTATTTTTATAGATATTAACAGTTTAAGTCGTGAAATGTTTTATACGACACTATGTTTTTTAACAGTAAGCTGTTAAATCAGGGCTGTTTATCAATTTATTTTCAGATTGAAGAGGAGCAGATTGGTTGCATAAACAATGGTCGGTTATTTTCGTATTTTATAAAAGAACTCTGTAATAATCTCTGAGCATTCTTGTTGTAACACCCCGGAAATAACTTTTGTTTGCGGATGAATGATTTTTTTATTGAAAACGGAAAAACCTCGTTTATCGTCTTCGGTGCCGTAAACAATCTTTCCGATTTGAGCCCAATAACTTGCTCCGGCACACATAACGCAGGGTTCAACCGTAACATATAATGTGCATTCTTTCAGATATTTTGCTCCGATAAAATTTGATGCTGCCGTAATTGCCTGCATTTCGGCATGTGCCGTAGCATCATTTAAAGTTTCTGTTAAGTTGTGTGCTCGCGAAATAATACGATTATTGCATACAATAACGGCACCAACCGGCACTTCGCCTTTCTCGGCGGCAATTTGTGCCTGTTTCAGGGCTTCTTTCATAAAATATTTGGCGGTAAATTGTGTTTCTTTTTGCATTTAAAATTTATATTTAATTTTTTCTGTTTATTAAGTTTACAATGACTTTTATAATTGTTCCTTTTTCTTCCGGTTTGCTGACGGCTGTCATTAACGTTAACGCAGCCAAAGCGTTATCGGCAATTCGTTTTTTCCCCGTTTCGGAATAAAGCAGTCCGTTTTTTTCAAGGAAATACAAAAATAAAAACGCTGCTATTCTTTTGTTTCCGTCCGAAAATGAATGATTTTTCACAATGAAATACAACAAATTAGCAGCTTTTTCTTCAATGCTCGGATATAAATCTTTTCCGTCGAATGTTTGATAAACGGTTGCTAATGAACTTTGAAAAGATTTGTCTTTTTCATGTCCGAATAAATCGCTGTTTCCGTAAGTTCTTTTTACTAAATTAATTTGTTTTATTGCTTCTTCATAAGTTAACTGATAAATTTCTTTTCCGGATGTATTTCTGATTGTTAAACTTTGATAATCATATTGGTCAAGAATTTCAAGAGCATAAGAATAGTCTGAAATTATTTTTAACAGTCCTTTGCTTTCATCATTTGTTAACTCTTTGTATTCTGCGGCATCACCCAAAATCTTTATCGTATCTTTTAATTCTTTAAGTTGTTCTGCTTGTTTTTGTAATTTTTGTTGATTTAGCGCATATCCTTTTATTAAATAATCTTTTATTATTTGGTTAGCCCAAATTCTGAATTGTGTTCCTCGTTTTGAATTTACTCTGTAACCGACAGCAATAATTACATCCAAATTATAATATTTAATATTTCTTTTTACAATTCTGCTTCCTTCTTTTTGAACTTGTGCAAATTTTGCACAAGTTGAATTTTCCGTTAATTCTTTTGATTTATAAATATTCAGAATATGTTTGTTTATCGTTGTTCTGTTCGTTTCAAAAAGGTCTTCAAGTTGATATTGGTTTAACCAAACCGTTTCTTTTTCAAGCTTTACTTCAATTGATGTTTTACCTTCGGATGTTTTATATATTTTAATTTCAGAATGTTTCATCGGTTCGTTTATAGTGATGTTTTGTAAATTTAAAACCCAAATAATTAATTTTTTCCTGCCGGATAATTTGTAAAGTTATATATTTGCCGAAATTTTCAAAAATAAAAAGATGTACAGAACACATAATTGCGGAGAATTAAGACTAAAAGATATAAATACGGAAGTTACTTTGAGCGGATGGGTGCAAAAAGCCCGAAAACTCGGCGGGATGACTTTTGTTGATTTGCGTGACCGCTACGGTATCACTCAATTGGTTTTTAATGATGAAACCGATGCCGAATTAAGTGAAAAAGCACAAAAACTCGGACGTGAATACGTCATAAAAATAAAAGGACAGGTTACGGAACGTTCTGCAAAAAATAAAGATTTGCCGACCGGAGATATTGAAATTGCCGTTTCCGAATCGGAAGTTTTAAGCAAATCGGATGTGCCGCCTTTTACGATTGAAAACGAAACCGACGGCGGTGAAGAAATTCGTTTAAAATACCGCTATTTGGATTTGAGAAGAAAACCGGTTCAAAACGGTATCATACTTCGTCATAAAATGGCACAAGAAATTCGCAACTTTTTGAGCAGTAAAGATTTTTTGGAAATTGAAACACCTTTTTTAATAAAATCAACACCCGAAGGAGCCAGAGATTTTGTCGTTCCCTCGCGAATGAGTGAAGGCAAATTTTATGCGCTTCCGCAATCACCGCAAGTGTTCAAACAACTTTTAATGATCGGCGGTTACGATAAATATTTTCAATTGACAAAGTGTTTCAGAGATGAGGATTTCAGAGCCGACCGTCAGCCGGAATTTACACAAATAGACTGCGAAATGTCTTTTGTCGAAAGAGAAGATGTTTTATCAACTTTTGAGGAAATGACCAAACACCTCTTTA
>JANTGL010000325.1 GCA_024762915.1 Bacteroidales bacterium
GAAAGATAATCCGATAAATCCGTAATCAAATCATTATATAATTCGGTTTCTAGTGCTAAAATTTTATCTTCCGCACCCAGTATTTTTTCTTCGTATTCCTTCAATTCCTGATTGATATACCTTTCGGAACTGACCAAAGTTTGCTTACGTGTCCATTCCGAAGGTACCATATTTTTATATTTGTTCCGAACTTCAAAATAATAGCCGAAAACATTATTAAAACCGATTTTCAGCGATGCAATTCCGGTTTGATAAGCCAAATCTCTTTGCAAATTTTCCAGATAATCTTTTCCGGAATAGGCAATATTTCTTAAATCATCCAATTCTTGCGAAACACCCTCTTTTATCACATTCCCTTTATTCACGGCAGTGGGCGGGTCGTCTTTTATTTCTTTTTCGATACGATTTCGGATGGTCAGGCAAGGATTGAGTGTTTCCGCCGTTTTTTGCAATTTCGTTTCCCCTGAATTATTGCAAATATCTTTAATTTCCTCAACGGCAAACAAGGCATTTTTCAGCTGATAAACATCGCGAGGCGTAATGCGTTGCGAAGCAATTTTAGAATTCATTCGTTCCAAATCGCCGGTTTGCTTTATCAATTTTTTAATTTTTTCCGTTGTCTCCGCATTTTTGATAAAAAATTCGACCAATGTCAAGCGTTCATTTATTGCCTGAATATTTTTCAGCGGAAAAGCCAACCATCTTCTAAGCAAACGCGAACCGGGCGGCGAAACCGTATTATCAATCACATTCAGCAAAGATTTTGCACCCTCGCCTGCCGCATGAAAAAGTTCCAAATTGCGAATAGTAAATTTGTCCAGCCAAACGTATTTTTCTTCTTCAATGCGGGAAATTTTTGTAATGTGTTTTATGTCACGATGTTCGGTAAGGTCAAGATATTGCAATACGGCTCCTGCAGCCGTAATTCCGAAAGAGAAGTTGTGCACACCGAAACCTTTCAGCGAATTGGTGCCGAACTGTTTCAAAAGACGTTCTTCTGAAGTGCTTTCGGTAAAAGCCCAATCTTCCAGTTTGTAAGAATAATATTTTGTTCCGAAAAGTTCTTTAAATTTTTCGTATTTACTGCGTTCATATAAAACTTCTTTCGGCGCAAAACCGGACAATAATTTATCGACATATTGTGAATTGCCTTGTGCCAGATAAAATTCCCCCGTTGAAATATCTAAAAAAGCCACGCCGACCATTTGTTTTTCAATATGAACGGCTGCCAAGAAGTTATTTTCTTTGTGATTGAGAATATTATCGCTTATGGTTACACCGGGCGTAACCAATTCGGTAACACCACGTTTCACGATTGTCTTTGTTTTTTTCGGGTCTTCCAATTGCTCGCAAATCGCTACCCTCTGCCCTGCTCTTACCAACTTCGGAAGATAAGTATCAAGTGCATGATAAGGAAATCCGGCGAGTTCGACAAAAGTTGCCGCACCGTTTGCTCGTTTGGTTAAGGTTATCCCGAGAATTTCAGAAGTTTTAATCGCATCATCGGAAAAAGTTTCATAGAAATCACCCACACGAAACAACAAAACCGCATCCGGATGTTTGGATTTAACCTGATTGTATTGCTTCATTAAAGGGGTTTCCGCAACTTTTTTTGCCATCTTTATATTCTGAAATTATGAAAAGCAAAATTAATAATTTAGTTGAAAGTTAAAAGGATAAAGTTTATAATATTAGACCGATAAGATTATAGAAATTTGTTTTAGTGTATATTTATTATGAAAAAAATTTAACATTAATAATTACAAATATCAATATATCCATAATGGTTTGTCTTTAGAATAAACAGAAGATATTTTTAACATATTGTAAGTTTTTTGATAATTATACTTAAAAAATATAATAGTAAAAAGTTTATAGATATCATCTATCAAATATTTTTCAAGAAAACAATATGGAAAATTCTTATCTTTTATAATATATTTACTTTCAATAATTTTGTCTTTTTTATATTCGTATTTTCTGAAACTTTTAAATACCCTATATTCAAAATTTAAATTGTATTTTACAAATAATTTACTGTCCAAGACTTTTATTGAACTTACAAATTGGAAAAAATATTCAGGTTTATTTTTAAAAGGAAATATTTCTTTTGGATTTTCAATTTCTTTATCTGTTATGACCAAATTAACAAACTCTCTTTCTGCAAAATACGAGGTTCTTTTTTTCTTATTATTAATAAAAATACCGCTTGAAAAATCGCCCCGGTTTCTTTTTGAATTCTCCCAAAAAAATATTGTTCCTATAAATAAATTGTCAGATTCGTAAATTATATCAATATCAATATTTCGTCCTAAATTTAAGGTGTCAATAATCTCAATTTTAACTAAATCGCAGTTAAAAAAATAAGATTTAACATAAACATTTTTATATAAATTGTCATCCACATTTTTCATTGTATTGAAATTGAAGCCACTTGAAATAATTGACTTTGTATATTCTTTGTTTATATTATCAAAATTCTCACAAGCAATTTTACAAATTTCTTGGAATTCAATATTTTGCGAATTTACCGATGTAATTATTGATAAATAAATTGTTAATATTAATATTGTTTTTATTTTCATTCTTGAAGAGAATAAATACTATTGCTTTACAAAATAATATAAATAAGGCATTTATCAGAAAACAAACTAAAAAATTTATGCAATTTGATTAAAATGGTATAAACAAAATTTTCACTTACAAAATTTAATCCCAAAAATATAAAAAATATATGTTTAATAACCGAAAAAATTAATTTTATCTTTTAAAAAATGAAATCTACATTAGCGGAAAATTTTAAACAAGCCAAATGAAAAAAATATTGCTTATAGGTGCCGGTTTATCAGCTTCAACATTGATAAAATATTTACTTGACAATTCTGAAAAACACAATTGGAAAATTCGTGTCGGTGATGTTTCTGTTGATACGGTTAAAGAAAAACTCGGCGGACACAAAAATGCCGAAGCCGTTCAATTTGACATTTTTAACGATGAACAAAGAGATGCTGAAATTAAAAAT
>JANTGL010000326.1 GCA_024762915.1 Bacteroidales bacterium
AAATCGTTTTTTGTTTTGCAATGTGAAATGTTCGATTTCCAACCTTTTAAAGTCTTGTAAACGGGTTTTAAATCATCGGTAATTTCATAAGGGAAATAATTGATTTTTTTGCCGTTTAGTTCATAATATTCGGCAACTTTAAAGGTGTCAAATTCCGATAAGATATCGGCTTTGGTCAATATAAGAGCCGTAACACCGTTAATTTGTACGGCATATTTCAGAGCAATTAAATCGAGCCAACCGCAGCGTCTTTTTCTGCCTGTGGTGGCACCGTATTCATGACCGAGTTCTTGTAATTTTTCTCCGTCATCGTCAAATAATTCGGTGGGGAAAGGACCGCTACCCACGCGCGTGGTATATGCTTTTACAATTCCGAATACTTCCCCGATTTTTGACGGAGCAATGCCTAAGCCCGTACAAACTCCTGCCGATGTTACCGTTGAAGATGTTACGAACGGATATGTGCCGGCATTAATATCCAACAAGCTTCCTTGTGCACCTTCGGCAAGTATTTTTTTGCCGTCTGCTAATGCTCTATTGAAAAATTCAGTGCTGTTAATAAATTTAAAACGTTTCAATTTTTCAATGCTTTCAAACCACTTTAGTTCGTATTTGGTACTGTCAAAATCAAAATCGTAAGTTTTTAATCTTTTCAAATGTTTTTGTTTTAAGCTATTGTATTTATCCTTGAAATCGGGTAGGATAATGTCGCCTGTTCTCAGAGCATTTCTGCTTGTTTTATCGGCATAAGCCGGACCGATGCCTTTGCCGGTTGAACCGATTTTTGCTTTGCCGAGTTCAGTTTCATTTGCAGCATCTATAATACGATGCGTGGGTAAAATAAGATTTGTTTTTTCGGCAATAAGCAGATTTTTTGAAATATTTCTGCCTGTCTTCTCAATTTGCTCTACTTCTTCCATGAAAATAACAGGGTCTAACACAACGCCTTCACCGATAACATTCAAGGTATTTTCTCTGAAAATTCCGGAAGGAATAAGATGCAATACAAATTTTTGATTATTGAAAATAAGTGTATGTCCTGCATTGGGTCCGCCTTGAAATCGGGCAATTATATCGTAATTCGGACTGAGTACATCGACAATTTTTCCTTTGCCTTCGTCACCCCATTGTAATCCTAAAAGAACATCTGTTTTCATATAATAAGTAGAAAGTTGAATGTTAATATTAAAAAGTTTTTGACGTTTTAAAAACCTTAAGAGATTTAAAAGTCGTGTTATTCATTTTTTTGACATTCTTCGCAAATGCCGTGAAAATACAAAGAATGATATTTTACTTTGAAATTCATTAATTTACTGATTGTTGATTGGATATTTTGAATTCGCGGGTCACAAAATTCAATAATTTTTCCGCATTTATCGCAAACCATATGATCATGTTGCTTGTATTTATACGAACGTTCAAATTGAGCAATATTTTTTTCAAATTGATGCTTAATAATTAAGTTGCTGTCGAGCAAAAGATCAACTGTGTTATATATTGTTGCTCTGCTGACACGATAATTTTTATTTTTCATTGAAATATATAAAGTTTCAATGTCAAAATGACCTTCGTGTGAATAAATTTCTTCCAAAATGGCATTTCTTTCGGGTGTTTTTCGATGCCCTTTATTGTCAAGATATTCGGTGAAAATTTCTAAGACGGTTTTTATGATGTCGGGTTTTTCCATAATTTAAATTATTGCCTAAAATTAGTATAAATCAAACTAACTTTAAAGGAAAAGAAGATTTTTTTATTAACATTAAAATAATATTATATAAAAAATCAATCACTTTAAAAGGTTTTGTCTTATACATAAAGATGTTTATAAAGAATTTATATGATTTCAGAAAATATAAATATATGATGTATACAAAAAAATGATTTTGAGAACCGGAAAATTTATGATAAATTTTGGAAAGAAAAAGGTGAAGAAGACTACATAAATAAGTAGAAGTAAAGAAGAGGAAGAAAAAAATTAATTAATAATTTCAATATTATTTACGGCAGTAATTTTTTTTAGTTGTTTTATAAAATTTTTCAAAAGATCTTCCTGCTTTGTATATAATTTTAATACTGCGATAAAGTTTGATTTTTGGGTATCAAAATTCATAGATTTTATACTTACTGAAAAATCTTTTGAAATAATCGAAATTATTTTATTTAACAAACCGGGTTCATCTTTTCCCGTTATTTTAAATTCTTTTAAAACAGAAATTTTGGTTTGTGAAGACCATTTTACGTTAACTGATTTTTCTCCGAAAGCTAAATCGGCGATGGCTGCAGGACAATTTGCTTCATGAATAATTATTTTATTTTTAGAAAAATCGTGTATTCCGAGAATCTCTTTTCCCGGTAGCGGGGAGCAGCAATCTGCCAATTGGTAGTAATCCGATAATTCGGATTCGTTCGATTCTGTTTTTTTATCGGAACCCGAAAACGGTAATTTAATATTCCAAAATCGAACTTGTTTCTCTTTTTTGCAATTTTCCTTTACTGCTTCTTTAAGTTTTATACGTGTTATTTTGTTTTCCCCAATATCTTCTAAAAATTGATCTTTTTTTGTATATTCAAATAGTTTACTTAAACGGTCTTTACATTTTCCGATATTATCAATACCTCTTTCTTTAAGCAAATTTTCAATTATTTCATCACCTTTATCAATGCTTAATTGAATATCCTCTCTGAAAATTCTTTTTATAGTATATATCGCTCTTTGAGTTTTTACAAAATTTAACCATTCTCTTTGCGGCTTTTGATTTTTAGTCGTAATAATTTCAATTTGATCACCATTTTTAAGCTCTTTATCAAGTGCTTGTGTTTTACCGTTAACTTTTCCGGCAATACATTTTAATCCGACATCCGTATGAATTTTAAACGCAAAATCCAAAACTGTACCACCGTTCGGAAGATTGATTACTTTTCCTTTTGGTGTAAAAACAAAAATCTCGGGATTAAATAAGTTTATTTTCAGATTATCAATAAACGTAATAGC
>JANTGL010000327.1 GCA_024762915.1 Bacteroidales bacterium
CATCCGCTTTGTATTTCGGAATGAACTTTTTTTGGGTCGGGTTTTATTTTGTGAAAGATAACGAACTTGTCCTCGGACCTTTTCACGGACCGATTGCATGCACACGCATACAATACGGCAGAGGTGTTTGCGGCACGGCATGGAAAAATAAAGAAACAATAATTGTTCCCGATGTTGATAAATTTCCGGATCATATTGCCTGCAGCAGTGAATCGAAATCGGAAATCGTTATTTGCAAAATTCAAAAAAATAAAGTTAAGTTTGTCCTTGATATTGACAGTAAAAAACTCAATGATTTTGATGATATAGATAAAAAATATTTGGATGAATTAGTCGGATGGATATTATAGTTGTTTAAAAAATTTAAATTATGAAGAAACAAAATTTTAAAATATCGAATGAAGTTGTTGTATTAATAATCTTGGTTATTTTTTTACCATACAACCAATGTAAAGGTCAATCAGATAGCCTTAGAAAAAATACAGTTCTTAATAAACATAATAAAAATGTAGTAAAAACTGAATATTCTAATATTGATGAAGCTCTTAAATATAAAGACTATGTAAAAAGTTTTTTTTTGAAAGGTGTTAAAATCACAGAAATACCAAAAGAAATACAACAACTTACAAATTTAGAAGAATTAACTATTTATTTTACGTCAATTCAAGAACTGCCTCAGTGGTTATTTGATATGAACAGTTTAAAAATACTTAATATTAATAATAGTCCAATCAAAAAGATTCCGCCTGAAATTGAAAAATTAAAAAATCTTAAGGAACTAGATATATCTATAACTTTGATAAAAAAAATACCACCGGAGCTTGGTAATTTAACTGAATTAGAAAGTTTGTACATAACGGGAAATTCTATTGATACTTTGCCCAACTCATTGGCCGGATTGAAAAACTTAAAATATTTTTCACTTCGTTTTTGTAAATTTAAGAAGATTCCGGATTTTATTTTTGAATTAGACAATTTGAAAAGAATTGATTTAGGATATAATTTTATTAAAAAAGTTCCCGATACCATATCAAATTTAAAAAATATAACTTCATTTAGTATAGATCATAATATGCTTACTTCTGAAGAAGTAAAAAAAGTTAAAACTCTTTTTATGGGGAAATACTTAATGATTGGTGGACAATTTATTGATTATGAGTATGAAATGCCACCAAGATTTGAAAAATATGTTAAATAGTAGAATGGGATGTGTCCTCAGTTCGATTGAAGATGTCCGGCGTTCGGCGTACGGCTTTGCCTTCGTCGTTCTATAAAGCGGAAGAATTAAACATTATTAATTCGTAGCTTGGAAGCTGCGCGAAACCGGTACGAGGAAACATTTTAGCGGGATGAAAAATTTAATGTTGAACATAGAGCATAATATGAAAAACGTTTATTTTTTATATCAAAGAATTGGCATAATAATAACTTCAATTATCCTTGCATTTTTATTTTTTCCTTATAAAAAAAGCGAAGAAATGAAATATAGTAATAGTGTTTTTGATTTATTTTTATTCAAAATACATAAGATTTTTGGTGAATATGGTCCATTTGCTTTTTTTATCATTGTAGCTGTAATTTTAATTATAAATGAAATAATTTTATTTAAAAAGAAAAAAAATAGTTAACTGTCCTTTACTGTTTAATAAAAGCCCGGTTCAGTTGAAGATGTTCAGCGGACGGCAGACGGCTTTGCCTCAGTCGTTCTGTAAAGCGGAAGAATTAAACATTATTAATGCTTAGCTTGGAAGCTATGACAAACTGGTCAGCAATTTAAAAATTTATTATGAACAATATAAAGAACAAAAAAAATAGTGAATTAATTTTTGAAACAAAGCTCAGTTATTATTTTCTGATAGCAGGATTTGTACTTGATAGTATAATTTCATTAATAATGTATTATAATAATATAGGTATGTTGTTTATTCTAAGTTTTTTCTTTGAGATATTAATAATATCTTTTATTTTACAATGTTTTATGACTGTTATCAAATTTTATAAAAGTTATATGTCAATCAGATATCCGACATGTATAATTAAAAAGGAGATTATTATACATTATGAGAATATAATTTCAATAAAAACATCTAAAGGAATGTATTCAAGAGGAGATTTAAAGATTAAGTATTATTATAAAAACCGTATAAAAAATAAATATCTTCATTTAAACTTAAGTCATAAATATTTCCCTATTATTAATATAATTTGTGATAAAATTGAAAAAAAGAAATATCTAAACTCTATGTAATTTAGGTCGTGGGTAGGGTTCCGGTTCAATTGAGGCTGTACACGTTCGTCGAGCTTTGCCTCCGTTGTTCTATAAAGCAGAAGAATTAAACATTATTAATGCGTAGCTTGGAAGCTGCGCCAAACCGGTGTTTACGGTACGGCATGGAAAAATAAAGAAACCGTCATTTGTCCTCGATATCGACAGCAACAAACTCAATGATTTTGACGATATTGACAAAAAGTATTTGGAAAAATTAGTCGGATGGATATTTTAGTTTTTTTCAAAAACTTCACCGAATTTATTCAAACGTTTCTTTCACTTCTCTTTTCCGGATTAAATAAGTTCCCGAAACGGCAACAATTAACGCTACAATAAAAGTCATTATACGGGCAGTAATAATTTTATCCATTCCCGTACTAATCCAAATAATTGTAAATCCCAAACCGATAATTATGGTTAATAATGCCGGAATTCCGTGAAAACGTTTCCAAAAAAGCGTTAATAATATAACAATTGAAAATGTTGACCCGATACCTGCCCATACATAACCGACAATGGTGTAAATAAGATTACTCGGTGAAAAATATGCCGCTGTAAGTGCAACAAGAGCCAATATACCTGTTATTAATCGGGACTGTTTTAGTGAATTATGCGGTTTTTTTGAAGATTTACTCAAGGGTTTTATCAGATTTTCCGATAATTCGGTTGCAGAAAGTATTAACAATGAATTAGCCGTAGAAATAATTGC
>JANTGL010000328.1 GCA_024762915.1 Bacteroidales bacterium
GATGAAATTGTGATTTATATAGGCGTAAAAAAAGTACTGCCGAAACACGAAAAAATATTAAAAGACCGTTTTAGAGCAAAACTGAGAGTGGCACCGAAAATTATTTTTGAAAATCCGCACATAATTGCACAAAAATTGTTTCCGGAAACAAGCAGGAAACCGATAAAATTTGTTGATAAAAGAAAATAAATAAGTTAAAAAATGGTTATTAATTTTAATTTATTTAAACATTCTAGAATGTTGGTTAATTAAATATAATTACTCCGTCCATCAGGGCGAGGGGAATGAAAATTAAATACATAGGAATGAAGCGAGTAGTCTTAATATTCTTAATACTGACAGTTGCTTTTCCGCTCTTTTCACAAAAAGAACGAAAATACATCAGAAGCGGAAATAAGAATTATCAAAACAAGGATTATAATAATTCAGAAGTTGATTATCAGAAAGCGTTGGCAATTGATACAAATTCATTTGCGGCAAATTTTAATCTGGCAGATGCCTGTTACAAACAAAAAAAATATGATGAAGCCGAAAAACAGTTTTCCGGAATGACAAACAGGCATATTGATAAGGAAAAATTGTCAGATGTGTATTATAATCTCGGAAATTCACAATTAAAGCAAGCAGAAAATTTGTTGAGTCAACAAAAAGCTCAGGATGCGATGAAAAAGATCTCGCAAAGTATTGATTCTTATAAACAGGCATTAATTAATAACCCTTCCGATAAAGATGTAAAATACAATTTATCGTATGCAAGTGAAGTGTTGAAAAATTTGAAACAACAACAAAAACAACAGCAAAATCAAAATAAGCAAAATCAAAATAAGCAAAATAAGCAACAGCAACAAAATCAGAAAGATAAAGAGAATAAAAACAAAGGTAAAAACGAAAGCAAAGATAAGCAGCAAGGTAAAAATCAGGATAGTGACAATGACGGAATTCCGGATAAGGTTGAAAAAAATCAAAATCAACAAAACAAACAACAAAATCCCGATACCGACAAAGACGGCAAACCCGATTATAAAGATACCGACAGCGATAACGACGGCATTCCCGATACTTATGAAGCCGGCAAAGACCCGCAACATCCTAAGGATACGGACAAAGACGGCATCCCGGATTACAGAGATACCGACAGCGATAATGACGGTATTCCTGACAGTAAAGACCCGGATGCCATGCCGAAAGCCGTAAAAATGTCAGACCGAGATGCACAACGGTTATTGCAATATATTAAGGAACAAGAGAAAGAGACCGTGAAAAAAGCAAATTTGAAAAAAGCCAAGGCCAAAAAAGTTAAGGTTGATAAAGATTGGTAAGAAAGTTGAATAATTTTCAATATATCTGAAAAATAAACTTTTTTTTTAAAATTAAAATTAAGCATTATGAAAAAGACAATTCCGGTATTAATTTTCATTTTATTTAACTTTTCAATTTCTGCACAAGTTGAATTTACTTCAGAAATTTCAAAAGATGCCGTAATGATTAATGAACCTTTTAAAGTTGAATACAAAATCAATAAAAATTTCGATGATTTTAATTTAAAAGGAAATGAAAATTTTGAAGTTATATCCGGTCCGAGTACGTCCTTTCAACAAAGTATTAATATGACTAACGGAAAAACGGAAAAGACAATTTCGGTTACATATACCTATTTTTTGAAAGCAAAAACAGCCGGCAAGCAAACGGTTCCGAAAGCAGGAATTAAAATTCATGGGAAATATTACTATTCTGATGCAAAAGATATTATTGTTATTGATGCCGAATACCACAATTCGAAAGAAAATGACATAAAAGATATTGAAGGAACATCAAAATTATAGTTGCATAATTTAAAATTGTTTTGATTATTTGTTGCAACTTTTTGAAAAGAATTTATTATGAGGAAATTATTGATTATTATTTTGGCTTTTGCAATATTTTCTGCAGGATGTGAGAATGACGAAAATCCCGGACAAACGGAACAATCGAAAGATGAAACATCTCAATCGCAAGTTCAGAACAGTAAAGTAAACAAAGATATTCATTTTAACGCAAGTTCTGAGAAAATTGCGGAAGCCGGTGAAATTTTTCAGATTAAATTTGAAATAAATGCCGATGTTGAAAGTTTTAATCCGCCGGATTTCAGTGATTTTGATGTTATTTCCGGACCTTCAACATCATCTTTTTCCTCAATTCAAATTATTAACGGAAAACGAAGTAATAAAATTACGAATTCATATTCTTACAGTATTTCATGCTCTAAAGCCGGTACTTTTACTATAAAACCTGCCGAAGTTACCGTTGACGGTCAAACATATAAGTCAAATTCTCTGCAAATCAAAATAATTGACAGTAAAACAAATTCCGCAAATAATAAAATAACATCTCACAATAAGAAACAAAAAATACATACTGCCGATGATATTTTTATCCGAACGGAATTCAGTAAAACCTCTGTTTATAACGGTGAATTTATAACGGCAACAACAAAAATTTATACAACAAAAGATTTTCAGAATATTTCGGAAATTAAATTTCCCGATTATTCCGGCTTTTGGACTAAAACTTTAAAAGAGCCGCGTCAAATTCAATTTCATAACGAATTAATAAACGGTAAAAAATACAGTGCCGCTTTGCTTAAACAAGTGTTACTTTTTGCCGTGAAACCGGGAAAATATACAATTTCACCATACAGTATTACTTTGCAGTTGAAGAAAAAAGACGGCAAAGTCAGAGATTTTTTCGGAAATATCGTTGATAATTATAAATTAATAAACAAACGACTGACAACCCAAAAGCAAATTATTGTTGTTAAACCCTTACCGCAACCGGCTCCCGATAATTTTTCGGGTTTTACCGGAACCGATGTGTCTGTCAAAGCAACAATTGATGTGCACAGCATCAAAACTGATGAAAGTGCTAATTTGAAAGTTAGCGTTTCCGGAACAGGAAATTTGTATTTATTGAATAATTTGCCCTTACAACTTCCTGAAGG
>JANTGL010000329.1 GCA_024762915.1 Bacteroidales bacterium
CGGAACAAATCCGATTGAAGGTGCTGCCGTTAGCTTTGAAGGTTCAACAATTAATACCGATGCTTCGGGAAATGCCGTTTTTAATGTTCTTGACGGAACAAACCTGCCGTATTCGGTTACAAAAACAGGCTATTTTGACGCTAACGGAACGGTTGATGCCGATGCTGATAAAACTGTCGATGTTGTGATGAATTTAATTCCGAACTATAATATTACTTTCAGCGTAACAGACGGAACAAATCCGATTGAAAATGCAACCGTTACTTTTAACGGTTCTGCGATTAATACCGATGCTTCCGGACTTGCCGTTTTTAATAATGTAGAACAAGGAACAGGTTTGACTTATTCGATTACAAAAACTGGCTATTATACCGCAAGCGGAACTGTTGATGCCGATGCTGATAAAACTGTCGATGTTGTTATGAATTTAATTCCTTCTTATGATATTACTTTCAGCGTAACGGACGAAACAAATCCGGTTGAAGGTGCCGCAGTCAGCTTTAACGGTTCTTCCGTGAATACAGATGCTTCCGGACTTGCCGTTTTTAATAATGTAGAAGAAGGAACCGGTTTAACATATTGGGTTACAAAAACCGGATTTGAAAATGCTACCGGAACGGTGGATGTTGATGCCGATAAAACGGTTGATGTTGTTTTAACGCATACATACACAATTACCTTTAACGTGACTGACGGAACAAATCCGATTGTAAGTGCTAACGTTAATTTTGACAACAGAAATTTTGCAACCGACACAAACGGAGATGCTGTTTTCCCAAATTGTCCGGAAGCTTCAGCAATGGCTTATATCGTATCTAAATCGGGATATCAAAACGCAAGCGGAACCGTTGATTCAGATGCCGAAAAAACGGTTGATGTTATTCTTAATTTAGAAGCAGGAATATCCGATATTGAACATAAAATCAGTATTGTTCCGAACCCGAATAACGGATTGTTTACAATTAAAACCAAAGGATTAAATAGTCCAAACTCTGTTATTGAGATTTATTCCGTCAGCGGAAAGAAAATTTATCAAACCAATATAAATTCTTCTTCTTTTGATATTGATTTAAGACACCAAGCCAATGGAATTTATTTTATTAAAATAACAGCCGGAAATCAGGTGTTTAATTCTAAATTAATAATTAAATAAATCTTGATATTTTACTAAAAAATGCCCTCAATTAAGGGCATTTTTTATTTACAAAGTGACAAACTTTCAAAATCAATTTCTTGCTTATGTCTTCCGAATTTACTGTGAATTTTATCATTTTTCATAAGATAAGTAGATTCTTCTCCGTACTTAACCGAAAATAAAACGGTTAAATTCTCTCCGTCTTTATCTTTCATAACTAATCTTGCCAGATTATAATCGGGCAGGCACAATAAATTTTTATGGCAAACCGGACAAAACAGTTGTACGATTTCACCCTTCTCCAATTTTATAGAAGAACTATTAACTTTTGTATAATCACCTAATTCCGAATCCAAAAAAACAATGCCGCTGTCACCGTTTTCTTTTCTGACGGTTAAAACCACATTGTTTTTTACGTTTAAGGAAGCCGAACAAGTCGGACAATAATAGTTATATTCTTTTTTCATTTTCAGACTTTTTTCAGTTTCTTGAAAAGATACGACAAAAAAATGAAAAAGTCAAGTTTTGATTTTTAAAAAAGAAAAAATTAACCGGAAGACTCATTCCGTTACTCCTTCAGTACCGGCAGTAACCAGTTTTTCCATTTCATTATCAAACATATAGAGTCTTGCTTTATCTCCGCCTAATAAATTTAATTTATCAAGAACGGTACTGAACAAATTTTCTTCTTCAATTTGTTCCTGAACATACCATTGCAAGAAATTTGTTGTCGTAAAATCTTTTTCTTCATAACAAATTCCTACCAAATCATTTATTTTTTCAGAAATCATCTTTTCATGATTATAAATCTCTTCGAATACTTTTTGAACAGATTCATATTCATGATTCGGTTTTTCGGAAGACGGTACAACAGCATGACTGCCTCTGTCATTTACATAATGAAATAATTTTAACATATGGCTTCGTTCTTCGTCTGAATGTTCATATAAAAAATTTGCAGTTCCGTTATAACCGTTTTTTTCAGCCCATGAAGCCATTGCTAAATACAATTGTGAAGAAAATTGTTCCAATTCAATTTGCGTATTCAGAGCTTTTTCTACTTTTTCGTTTAACATAATATACCTATTTAATTTTTATGATAAATTATTAATTATATTGTTTAAAGTTTTACTCGGGCGCATCGCTTTTTCAGCTTTTTCAAAATTCGGAAGAAAATAACCGCCGATATCTGTTGAATGACCTTCTGCCGAAGCTATTTCATTCAAAATATCATTCTCTTTCTCAACTAATTGACTTGCAATTTCAGAAAATTTCTTTTTTAAATTATTATCTTCATTTTGATTCTTTAATTCATTTGACCAATATTGCGCCAAATAAAAATGTGTCCCTCTGTTATCGAGTTCCCCGGCTTTTCGAGACGGAGATTTACCGTTTTCAAGATATATGCTTACGGCTTTATCCAATGTTGATGCTAATACTTTAGCTTCCTTATTATTAAATTTTTCGGCAAGATATTCTAATGAAACCGTTAAAGCCAAAAACTCGCCGAGTGAATCCCACCTTAAATGACCTTCTTCGTTGAATTGTTGAACATGCTTAGGAGCTGAACCGCCGGCACCTGTTTCAAATAAACCGCCGCCGGCTATCAATGGGACTATAGAAAGCATCTTTGCACTTGTCCCGAGTTCTAAAATAGGAAATAAGTCGGTCAGATAATCTCTAATAACATTCCCGGAAACAGAAATAGTATCTTTTCCTTCTCTGACTCTGTTCAATGTGTATTTCATAGCATCGTCAGGTGACATGATTTGAATATCCAAACCTTTTAAATCATAATCTTTTAAATATCTTTCTACTTTAC
>JANTGL010000330.1 GCA_024762915.1 Bacteroidales bacterium
CACCGAGGTAAAAATTTTGATTTAAAACGACTGTTTTTAAAAATTTTGAACGTAATTCAAAGTTTCCGAATGCAACACCGTCACCGACAACCCGATTCCTGAGGACACCTCTGATGTTTTTAGAACCGCCCAAACCGTCTTTCGTTGCTTTTGAGTCAATGGCATAAGGCATCATATAAAAGGGCATTTCACCGGCAACTTTTGCCTGATAACTTAAACGATAGGCAAAAGTTAATCGATCCGGAAAAATTGTAAAATACTGTCTGTGAGATAATAATAATTTTGTATAAGAATAATCGTTTCCGAGAAAGCCGGGTGCTGTAACAACAAGTGCTTCCGACCACATACCTTTATTAGGATTTGCTTCATTATCCCGTGTATCATACACGGCACCGGCTTTTAAAAAAGTAACATTTCCGCCGTTTGCCTGATCACTCGGAATCACTCCCCAGGCAACATATTTATCATATAATGTAGCCGTATCGGGTAATAAATCTTCCGTTTTACCTTCATTCAGTTTATTAATATCAACAGTTGAAATATTTGCTCTGTAATGAGCCACACCGGCTAACCATCGTAATTTCTTACCCCATTTTTCCGACACATCTCCTTGAAAATCAGCTTTTATTCTGAATAATTTTCGGGAATGACGATAATACATACGTGAAATATAATCATTACCGCCGGTTAATTCAAAAGCAGAATTATAATCGGCTTGATAACCGTTATATCCATAGAAATTAAGAGCCTGTTCCGTTAAATAAGACACATCGAAGATTACTCTGGTTTTAGGGATTAATGTTAGGGCATCATAAGTTAATTGATTGATTCCGCTTCCTTTTGTTGTTCTTGACCATTCAAGATATAATGAATGGTTATAATTCGGATAATTTGAGCCGTCACCGTAATGGTACAAATTAACCAAACCGCCGTATTTAAATCCGGTATCGGCATCATATGCAACCACCGGGACACCGCCCATACTAAAACCTGTTTTAACTTTTTCTTTTTTAAGAGAATCTGTTTGTGCAAAAACTGCGAATCCTAAAAATAGTATACCGAAAAATAAAGTAAACTTCCTCATAATTATTTAGTTAAATTTATATTTATCACAAATCTAAAAAAAATATTTAAATATTCATATTTTTAATATATAAAAAGTAATTTTGGAAGATAAACTTATAAACAAAATCAATCATGAAAAAAATTTTAAAATTTTTATTGTATCTGATAATCATTATTATTGTTGCTTTCGGTCTTTTTTTAATTTATGCAAGTTTGAATGATTATAAACCCGAAGAAAAAATTAATGTTTTCACTTCAGATAATCCGGATATTCTAAGCGATACCACAGAATTTTCAATAATGATTTGGAATATAGGATATTGCGGATTAAATAAAGAAATGGATTTTTTCTATGACGGCGGAAAACAAGTCCGACCTTCCGAAGAACAAGTAAAGAAAAATATACAAGGAGTAAAATCATTTTTACTTCAAAATCAAAATACGGATTTTATATTAATTCAGGAAGTTGATCAAAATTCTAAAAGAAGTTATTCTTTTAACGAATTTGATACAATTGCAAATATGTTCCATGAACGAACAATTTTATACGGAAAAAATTATGATGTATTCTTTGTTCCGACCCCGCCTGCAAAACCCATGGGAAAAGTTAACAGCGGATTAATGACTGTCAGTAAATACACACCGGAGAATTCAGTTCGACATTCTTTTCCGGGAAATTATTCTTGGCCGACGGGTCTATTTATGCTTGACAGATGTTTTTTGGTAAATCGTTATAAATTATCGAACGAGAAAGAACTTCTTATTATTAATACCCATAACTCAGCCTACGATGACGGAACTCTAAAAGCACAACAAATGGCCTATTTAAAAACCTTTTTAGCAGATGAATATAAACAGGGAAATTACATTGTGGTTGGCGGTGATTGGAATCAATGCCCGCCGAATTTTACGCCGAGATTTAAAGAAAATATCATGGATACTATTATTAAAACCGATATACCGGCGGATTATTTACCAAAATGGACATGGTTATACGACAATACCTTACCGACAAACAGACGCGTTACTGCTCCCTATAAAAAAGGGGAAACGCTTACGACGGTTATTGATTTTCTGTTATTGTCACCTAATATTAAAGGTGTAACAGTAAAAAATATCAATGTAGGTTTTAAATATTCCGACCATCAGCCCGTAAAAGCAAGTTTTAAATTAAAGTAACCGATATTGTGATAAAAGTTACAAACTTGAATTAAAGAAAGCCGTAATTTTGTTTCATAAATTAATTTATCACATAAAAACTTTATATCATGAAACGAAATGTAGGAAAAACAGATAAAATTATCAGAATTGTAATTGCAATTATTTTAGTTACATTGTATTTTACAAATGTTGTAACGGGAACATTAGGAATTATATTTTTAGTTGCGGCAGGAATTGCACTGGTAACTGCATTAGTTAATTTTTGCGGATTATATGCAATTTTCGGCTTAAGCTCTTGTCCTTTAAAAAAGAAAAAATCCGAATAATTGTTTTTTTCATAATTAATTTAAAAGCATTCTTATTTAGGATGCTTTTTTTATTTTATTTTTTTTATATTTGAATAAAATTTCAACACTTAAAATAAATATCATGAAACGCGGAAAAAAAATTCTGGGAATAACATTATTGATTCTATTTATCCTGTCAATTGCAGCTTATATCTTCATAAATATGATTAAAAGCTCCGGTTTGCCGGATTATAACAAAGAAGTTCAAATTAAAGGACTTAAAGACAAAGCTACCGTATACAGAGATGCATACGGGATTCCGTACGTAATTGCCGATAATGAAGACGATTTATATAAAGTAACCGGATACATTCAAGCGCAAGACCGCATGTGGCAAATGGATTTGCTTCGCCGTGTTACGCAAGGTCGATT
>JANTGL010000331.1 GCA_024762915.1 Bacteroidales bacterium
TTTTGCCTGTCCAAGCCGTTTCTTCATAATAAGGTACTTTGACAGTTCCGCCGAGAGGTTTTGCTATTTTTTCAATTTCGGTAACGGCACTTTCTTTGGTTTCGCCCCATGTCAATCTTCTGTCAAGATATAATTCGGCATAATCGGCAACGGCACAAAGCGAAGGACTGCCTGATTTAAATTGACTGATGGTTACCGAACCTTTTCCGAGAAATTCATCATAAGCTAAATTTTCGTGTAATTTTTCAATTTCCAATGCGACACGTGATGCTTTGTATATCGCATTATCGCCTCTTTCGGGTGCCGAACCGTGCGACGAAATACCGTTAAATTTTACGGTAATTTCCATACGTCCTCTGTGTCCTCTGTAAATATTCAAATTTGTCGGTTCCGTGCTAATGACGAAATCGGGTTTAATGTTCTCTTCTTCAATCAGATAATTCCAGCAAAGACCGTCGCAATCCTCTTCCATAACCGTTCCCGTGAATAATACGGTAACATCTTTATCAAAGCCGAGTTCTTTTAAAATTCTTCCTGCCGTAACAAAAGATGCAGCACCGCCTTCTTGGTCAACACTTCCGCGACCGTGAACAAAACCGTCTTTTATTTCACCCGACAGCCAATCGAACGACCAATTTTCAGGATTTCCTTGACCGACGGTATCCATATGTGCATCAATAGCCAAGATTTTTTTACCGTTTCCGACACGACCGATAACATTACCCAATCCGTCAATTCTGACTTCGTCAAAGCCGGCTTCTTCCATTTGTCGTTTCAATTCTTTTTGCACAAGTTCTTCACCCATGCTTTCGGATTGTAATTTTACGATTTTTGATAAATTTTCAGCTGTATAATCTCTGTATTTTTCAGCTAATTCATTAATCCTCTTTATATCGTTTTCCATATTATAATTATTATATCGGTAAGTTAATTTTGTAAAAAAGGGATGCAAATTTAATATATTTAGTCATTATTGCAAAGTATTTATGAACATGTACGGTTTTCATCATTACTTTAATGCAGTTTAACTTTTATCTTATGTTATTAAATTCTTTTTTTGTTATTTTGTATAAAATATTATTCACAAAATCATAAACTATTAATCATGAGAAAAATCAATTTATTACCGGTTTTAACTATGATAATCAGCTTAATGATTATTAGCAGTTGTAACAATGAAAATGAAAAAACAATAATGAAAGCAAAGAAAATTGCCTTAGAGGATTTTTTTAAAAATCCTGACAAAACATCGTATCAAATTTCGCCTGACGGAAATTATTTTTCATATATGGCACCGTATGAAAAACGTATGAATGTTTTTATTCAAAAAAGAGGACAAGATTCCGTTATTCAATTAACAAGCGAAACCGATCGTAATATTGCCGGTTATTTTTGGCCGAATAACGATCAAATTCTGTATCTGAAAGATAACGGAGGTGATGAAAATTATAAAATTTATTTGGTAAATATCAACGGTGAAGAGCCGAAGTGTTTAACGGATTTTGACGGTGTAAGATCAATGATTATTGATGATTTACATGATATTCCGAATCAAGTAATTATTGCAATGAACAAACGAAACCCGCAAGTTTTTGATCCCTATCGTTTAAATTTAGATGACGGCAGTATTGAATTATTAGCTGAAAATCCCGGAAATATTCAAGGATGGTTGTTTGACCATGACGGCAAACTTCGTGCAGCAACAGCTATTACGGATGGTATCAATACTTCTGTTTTGTACAGAGAAACTGAAAAAGATGATTGGAACACAATTATAACAACTAATTTTAAAGAAAGTTTCAATCCTCAGTTTTTTACTTTTGATAATAAAAATTTAATCGGTTCTTCAAATATCGGAAGAGATAAAAGTGCCATTGTAGAATTTAACATTTCCGATAGAAAAGAAGATAAAGTTTTATACGAAAATCCGGATTATGATGTTAACGGTGTTTCATATTCTCAAAAACGAAAAGTATTGACATCGGCAAGTTATACATCTTGGAAAAGAGAACGCCATTTTTTCGATAAACAAGCTGAGGAAATTTATCATTTTCTTGAAGATACTTTGAAAGGTTATGAAATTGCAATTACCGGAGAAAATAAAAATGAAGATATTTTTATCGTAAGAACATACAGTGATAAATCATTGGGTGCCTATTATATTTACGATAAAAATGCAGGTTCCATTGAAAAAATAACCGATGTCAGCCCTTGGTTGGACGAAAACGAAATGGCAAATCAATTACCGATAGAATACAAATCTCGTGACGGTTTGACCATTCACGGGTATTTAACGTTGCCGAAAGGATATACTATGGAAACGGCTAAAAATCTCCCGGTTGTTGTAAATCCTCACGGCGGACCGTGGGTAAGAGATTCTTGGGGTTTTAATCCCGAAATACAGTTTTTGGCAAACAGAGGTTTTGCAATTTTACAAATGAATTTCAGAGGATCGACCGGTTACGGAAGAAAGTTTTGGGAAATGTCTTTCAAAAAATGGGGAAGAGAAATGCAAGATGACGTAACGGACGGAACAAAATGGCTGATTGAGAAAGGCATTGCCAATCCCAATAAAATAGCTATTTACGGAGGGAGTTACGGAGGTTATGCAACATTAATGGGTTTGGTAAAAGAGCCCGATTTATATGCTGCAGGTGTTGATTATGTGGGTGTTGCAAATATGTTTACATTTATGAAAACCATTCCGCCCTATTGGAAACCGATGTTGGATATGATGCATGAAATGGCGGGAGATCCTGTTAAAGACAGTATATTATTGAGAGAAGTGTCTCCCGTGTATCAAGTTGATAAAATAAAAGCTCCTTTGTTTATTGCACAAGGAGCTAATGACCCGCGCGTCAATAAAGATGAATCCGATCAAATGGTAAAAGCAATGAAAGACAGAGGATTAGAAGTTG
>JANTGL010000332.1 GCA_024762915.1 Bacteroidales bacterium
TCGGTATTAAAATCTTTTGTTGCCATATCCGTTGCCAAAACCGTTTGCATTTCTTTCGTATATTTACTTTTTGTTTGACGTCGACTTAATTCTCTCAATAAATCCAATGCTTTATCATAATCTTTATTATGCGTATAATATCCTACACAATAAATGATAAAATCGCTGTATGATTTTTGAATAAAATCAAACAAAGCTATATGTTTTATTCCGTATTCATTAATTTTTTGAACCTCATAATAACGTTCTGCAGAAATATAAGTACCAACTGCAGATTTGTAATTTTTTCTTTGCAAATAATTTTGAACCGTTCCGATTTCATTTAAATATTTTACGGCCGGATAGATATAATCCTTTTTGGTTGCAGCTTTTTTTGTGTCAATTTCACATTGAGTATATTTTTTTGCATGATTTAATGCTTCCGTTAATTTATTATCGGCTTCAATATATTTTTTAGAGTTGACTAAATCAAATGCTTGATTTATAATCTCATCATACGCATTTTGAGCATTTATACATTCACGTTTAAAAATAAGTTTTTTTAGTTCCGTTTTTGCCTGATAGACTTTCGTATTGTTTTCAACACCGTATTTTTCCGATAATATCTTTGAATTATTATATAATTGTCTTGCAAGTTGCAAATCATTCACTTTTACTTTATTTTTTCCTTGATTAATTACTTCAAGAACTAAATTTTCAGCAGCTGTATTGATATAAGTATCTAATTTTAAGTTTTTTCTGATACTGAATTCAGATTGAATTTTTCCGGCTCTGCCGTAATTATCAAGTGCTTCTTTATACCTTCCGGAAGCTGATAATTTTTTACCTTCTGCAATTACATTATTATAAATGGCTTGTTTAATATCTAAGAATAATCGATTTTCTTTTGTACTTTCTTTTAAATCATATTTTTTTCTGTATGAAATGGCTTTATCTGCAGACATTTCTGCATCTTCATTTTTACCGGAGCGAAAACTTTTTTCTGCATTATTTAAATACGAATAATAAATTCCCGAACGTGCTTTATAAAAACCCTTTGCTAATGCATCCGAACAATTAATTTGCTGATATCCGTTACAAATACGTGCCGCATTATCATACTCATAAATTGATTGTTTGTATTTTTTATTATAAGTTAATTTATTACCGCGTTCAATATATCTGTTATACAAAGTCAAAATTTTGTTGTTTATCTTTGATTCATCGGTAATAAAATCTCTGTTTTGATGAGCAAAATTCAGAGCATCATTAATTACTTTTTCCGCTTCCGGTAAATTATTATTTCTGAAATTAATATCTACGGTATTTAAAATTAAAAGATATTTTCCTTTTATGGCTCTGGACATCTCAATGTCCATATTTTGTCTGCATCTGACTTCAGGAAAATCTCTGCAAATTTGAGCTGCCTTTGTTAAAGTCCCTATGGCATCATCATACCTGCCGTTATTATTCATCTCTCCGGCATTTAAGAGGAAATCATTATAAATTCCGCGTGCTAATTCAACCGTTTGAATTTTTGTTTCGGTATCGGGATTCATTCCTCTGATTTGAAACAATTTATCAAGTGCTTTATCAATATAACCCGAATTATAATACAAGCGAGCCAATTGAAAATGTGACGGTGTATATCCGGGATTAATTTCTATGGATTTATTAAAATAAAAATCTGCCTGCCCCGGATTATGCCTTGCAAGCATTTCTATTCCGCGTTCATAATAGATTTGATCAAAATTTGCAATTAAATCATTACAAACATCTTTTAAAACTTGTGCTTTGTTATTAATTTGATTTAATTTATTTTTTAACCCGCCGGGATCATAGGTATTCAAAGGAAGAAATCTGAAAAAATCTTTTTGTTTAACCGTATTAACATAGACTTCCGCACTGTTTGCCGTATCTCGGAATCGATATAATTCATTTAAATTTTCTAAATGACTTAAATAATCTCTGTTTGCATTAATCCTATTTATTCGTCTCAAGCGATTTCTTGCATTCAAATTCTCATTATAATAATTATCAATCATAATTGCCTTATTATCAAATTCTTGTTTGTTTTGAACGGTATAATCAAAAACTTTATTAAGCAATTTAATTTTATAATTATCGGAATTTATGGTATCCGTAACCGTCATGTGAACTAATTCAACATTAGTTCCCGTAACATTCACATCATTAAAAGTATAATTACTGATTACTTGATTCCCATTTAACCATTGTAAAGTAAATGATATTTTTTTCGGAACTAAGGTTTCACCAATATTAAAATCGCGATACATATTATCTCCCGTAATTCTGACATCACTGATATTAACAATAAATTCCAAACGATTACTGCGCTTAAGAATTTGTCTGTGTTGTTTAAATGAGAATGTTAAACTGACGTTTGAAATCGGTTTTGAATATCCTTGAGCAATTTTTCTGAAAATTTGATTTTTAATACTTGATTGACCTTGGTTATATCTTATCAAAAATGTAAGAACATTTTGTTTATCAAATATAATTTGACTTTGAGCATTTATCCCGAGTGAGAAAAATAAAGTAAAAACGATTAAAAAGTAAAGCTTCTTCATAAGATTAAAATTAATATCCGAAAATAATTTGTATTTATTTTATAAAACATTCAAAAACAATTCCGTATTTTGTTAATTTATTGCAAATTTGCAAAAAATCATTTTAATAAAACAAATTAAATACTGATAAGGATGAAAAAACATAATTTTTACGCCGGACCGTCGATTTTACCGCAATCGGCAATTGACGAAACAATCAATGCTTTAAAAGATTTTGCCGGAACAGGTATATCTTTGGCTTCAATATCTCACCGTTCAAAAGAATTTGATGCCGTAATGAATGATGCCGTTGCTCTGTTCAAAGAATTATTGGATATTCCGGAAGGTT
>JANTGL010000333.1 GCA_024762915.1 Bacteroidales bacterium
TATCGTTTTATTATTAACCTTGTCTTTGTTTAAATTTAGGATTTTTTTTGTTGATTACATAAAGTCGTCCTTTTCTTCTGACGATTTTACAATCAGCACTTCTTTTTTTTACTGATGCTCTGATTTTCATTGTCTTAATTTTTATATCGATATTTTATTCTTCCTTTTGTTAAATCATAGGGTGACATTTCAACCTTAACTTTATCTCCCGGTAATATTCTGATATAATGCATTCTCATTTTACCGGCAATATGTGCCGTAATAATATGTCCGTTTTCTAATTCAACTCTGAACATTGCATTAGAAAGAGCTTCTTTTACAACACCGTCTTGTTCTATTGAAGGTTGTTTTGCCATAGTTACATAGATATTTGTGATGCTCCTGCTCTGCCCGAGATTCTTCCTGATTTTGTTAAACCGTCATAATGACGCATTAATAAATGACTTTCAATATGTTGCAATGTATCCAAAACAACACCAACCAAAATTAATAAAGAAGTTCCTCCGAAAAAGTAAGAAAACTGATTATTTATTCCTGCCATTTTTGCAAAAGCAGGCATAATTGCAATTAATGCTAAGAAAATTGATCCGGGTAATGTAATTCTGGACATAATTTCATCCAAATGCTCAATGGTTTTTCTGCCGGGTTTAATACCGGGAATAAAGCCACCGTTTTTCTTCATATCTTCAGCCATTTGTGTAGGATTAACCGTAATTGCAGTATAAAAATATGTGAATACGACAACTAATATTCCGTATGTGAAATTATACCAAAATCCTGTAATATCAGAAAAAGAAGCTGCAATTGCATTCGTTGTTTCGGAATCGAAACGTGTCAGCATCATCGGAATAAACATTAAAGCTTGTGCAAAGATAATCGGCATTACACCTGCAGCATTCACTTTTAAGGGAATGTATTGTCTGACACCGCCGTATTGTTTATTTCCTACTATTCGCTTTGCATATTGTACCGGGACTCGCCTGACCGCTTGAACCAGCGCAATTGATGCGACAAAAACTAAAAACAAAATGACCATTTCAACAATAAATGCTATCAGACCGCCTCCGCCTGCACCGAGTTTAGAAACAATTTCAGCAGCAAACGAATTCGGTAAACGTGCAATAATACCGATCATAATTAATAAAGATATACCGTTACCGATTCCTTTATCCGTAATTTTTTCACCCAACCACATAATAAACATCGTTCCTGCTACCATTAATACAATCGCCGATATCCAAAATAAATCTTGACTGTGCATAACAAATGCATCAGACGGCAGACGGTATTTTAAGTTTGTTAAATAAGCCGGAGCTTGAAAACCGGTAATTAAAACCGTTAAATATCGAGTAATTTGGTTAATTTTAGTTCTGCCGCTTTCACCTTCACGTTGTAATCTTTGAAAATATGGAACAGCCATTCCCAACAGTTGGATTACAATGGAAGCTGAAATATAAGGCATAATACCCAGAGCAAAAACAGAAGCATTTGCAAAAGCACCGCCGGAAAACATATTTATTAATGCAATAATACCGCCTGAACTGGCTTCTTTTTGAAAATCTGCAATTGCTAAAGGATCAACACCGGGTAAAACAACATGTGCACCCAATCTGTAGATTAAAATTAAACCGAGTGTCGCAAGAATTTTATTCCGTAAATCCTCAATGGCAATAATATTCTTTATTGTTTGAATAAATTTTTTCATTAATTCTGAATTTTTTCAACTTTACCGCCGGCTTTTTCAATCGCTTCAACAGCTGATTTTGAAAAAGCATGAGCTTTAACTTCAATTTTTGCATTTAATTCACCGTTACCGAGAATTTTTACCAAATCATTTTTTTGAATAAATCCCGCATCTTTTAAAGTTTGAACATCAATCACTTTAATTGATTTATCTTTTGCAAGAGTATCCAAAGTCTCAATATTAATTGCTTTATATTCTATACGATTAATATTTCTGAATCCGAATTTGGGTAAACGTCTGTGAATCGGCATTTGACCGCCTTCAAAACCAAATCTGCGTGAATATCCCGAACGAGATTTTTGTCCGTTATGACCGCGAGTGGCAGTACGTCCTTTACCTGAACCGATACCTCGTGCTATTCTTTTTTTCTTTTTAACCGAACCTTTTGCAGGTTTTAAATTACTTAAATCCATCGTTTAATATTTCTTCAGGTATTAATTATTTTACTTTTTCAACAGAAACTAAATGATTCACTTTTCTGATCATTCCTTTAATTTGATCTGTTTCTTCATGTTCAGCAGAACTGTTAATTTTTCTTAAACCTAAAGCAATTAATGTTGCTTTTTGTCTTTCGGTTGAACCGATGCTGCTTTTACGTTTTGTAACTTTTATCTTAGCCATTATAATAAATCTATCCGTTAAAAACTTTATCAATGGAAACTCCTCTGTGTTGAGTCACCGTGTATGCATCTCTCATTGTCAATAAAGCTTTCATTGTAGCTTTTACCAAATTGTGAGGATTTGAAGAACCTTTTGATTTTGCCAAAACGTCTTTTACTCCGGCACTTTCAAGTACGGCACGCATTGCACCGCCGGCTTTAACACCCGTACCGTGAGAAGCAGGAATCATTAAAACATCGGCACCGCCGTAGCGGGCTGTTTGTTTATGAGGAATAGTACCTTTCATAACGGGAACCTTATGAAGATTTTTTTTAGCATCTTCAACCCCTTTTTGAATTGCTGTAGCAACCTCACCGGCTTTACCTAAACCGTAACCGACAATACCGTTTTCATCACCGACAACAACAATAGCGGCAAAACTGAAAGTACGACCACCTTTTGTTACTTTAGTTACACGTTTAATCGCAACTAATCTGTCTTTTAATTCTAAATCTGTATTTCTAACTTGTTTTTCTTTAGTTTTTGACATGT
>JANTGL010000334.1 GCA_024762915.1 Bacteroidales bacterium
CGTATATTCAATCAGGCACTATACGGTTTTGAAAAAGAATTTAAACCCGATTATATTTTTGTTGCCTGCAATACATTATCCGTTTTATATCATGAAACCGAATTTTCAAAACATTCTGATATAAATGTCATAACAATAGTTGATTACGGAGTAAATTTAATTGATGAACATCTGAAAAAGAATGATCATTCAAATGTGATTATTTTCGGAACAAAAACGACCGTAAACAGTAATACATACGAAAAATTATTGGTAAAAAAAGGAATTCAAAAAAACAGAATTGTTTCACAAGCGTGTCCTGAATTGCAGGAATATATTGAAAAAGACCCTAAAGGAAAAGAAACATTTAAGCTTATTTCAGAATTTGTCGGTTCTGCAATAAAAAAACTCAAAAATCCGAATAATGAAATATATGCAAGTTTAAATTGTACGCATTACGGATATGCGGATGATTTATGGGAAAAAGCTTTTAAGCAACACAATATCAAGCTAAAAAGTATCTTAAATCCGAATTCGGAAATGGCTGCGGCTCTTTTATCCGATAATTATAAAAAGAATACAAAACAATGTAAGATAAATCTTTCGGTAGTTTCAAAAGTAAAACTTGAAGAGCAAAATATTAGTGCCATGTCAAATTTATTTCAAAAAACTTGTCCCGAATTATCCGAAGCATTAAAAAATTACGAGTTTAAACCGGATTTATTTAATTACTAAACAGTTTCTTTGTGTAACAAAAAGATGCTATATCCGTTTTTAAATTTTACAAGCACATCTGTCGTAATGAAACTTAGAGTAATTTATTTTTTTTCAATCTTCATTTTCAATTCATTTTTTGCAAATTCAGCCGTTGTTACCGGAAGGATTACCGATGAAACAGGGAAGCCCCTACCCTTCGCCTCCGTTTTTGTAAAGAGCTCAACCACTGGTGTTTCCGCAAACTATGAAGGGAAATATTTTCTGGAATTAGATGCCGGAACTTACACCTTAATTTATTCTTTTATCGGATATGAAAAAGTTAAAAAAAATGTCATTCTGCATAAAAATCAAACTTTACATTTGAATATCAATCTTAAAAGAAGTGTTTCAGCCATTGACGAAGTTGAAATTGTTGCCGATAAAATTGATCGAGCAAAAAGCATAATGAAAAAGGTCCGTGCTAAACGAAAAGATTATTTGAATTCTATAAAGAATTATCAATGTGAAGTTTATGTAAAAACATCATTCGAAAAAGAATATCGGGCAAAAGATACTTTTAAAATAAAAAAAGGCGACACGACTTCGGTAACAGAAACAATATCCGGCAAAAACCAAAACATTAATTCCTACTTAAAAAACGATAAATTAAATCTTATCGAGTACATTGCCGATGTATATTTCAAACAACCGGAACATTATAAAGAAATAATCAAAGCTTATCACAACTTTTCCGAACAAAGACCGCCCGGACAATCTATAACCGTGCAGGCCGGCATTGAAAGGGATGAAATTGCTCCGAAACAATATTCGGCAAAAAATCCCTACCTTTTTGAAACCGATAACATAGCAAATACCTTTAATTTCTATAAGAATTTGCTGTATATTCCCCAACTGTGTAATCAACCGCTGAAATCACCGATTGCAGCAACCGGAAATTTAAGCTACCGATATAAATACATTGAAACATTTACCGAAAACGGAAAAAAAATCTACAAATTGAGTGTAAGGCCTCTCAATAAAAAAGATGCTTTGTTTTACGGAAATATTTTCATTCAGGACAGCACTTGGGCTATAATTGCCGTCGATTTGGCTGTCAATGATGCGTCTTTAATGATGTATAAAAATTTCAGAATAATTGAAAATTATAAACAGGTTCAAGAAAACATTTTCTTGCCCGAAAAATTGAATATTATTTATACCGTAAAAGACGGCAAAAAAAATATTCTCGGAGAAACCAAAATAAAATATCGGAATTATAATATTGATAATCTGATTGATACTAGATTCTTTAACAATGAAATAAAAACGTTTGAAAATGAAGCTTATAACAAAGACAGTTCCTGGTGGGCAAGTAATCGTACGCTTAGCTTAAAACCCGAAGAACTTAAATTTATCTCAAAAACCGACAGTCTGAAACGTTATTACAAAAGCAATGATTTTTTGGATCAACAAGACTCTATTTTTAATCGCCTGTATTGGTACACGCCGCTTGCCGGTTGGGGGCACAAAAATCATTATTCAGGAACCGAATTTCATATCGGCGGTATTTTAGAACAAGTTGTTCCCTTCGGAATAGGAGGTTACAGGCACAAATTACCGTTTTATTTCAATAAAGAATTTAAAAACGGAATGTTGCTCGAAACAACCGAAGCAATTGATTATGGTTTTAACAATAAGGATATAAAAGGAAAACTCGGCATCGGTCTGACCTATTACCCAAAAAAATTCGTAAGAACATTTATTGATGTCGGTAATACTTACGATTTGATTAATAATTTTGCCTCAATAGAGCAAACATTCAGCAGAAGTAACTACGTGAATACCAAATCAGTGCGAATAAGGCAACGAATTGAAATTATGAACGGATTATTTGCCGAATTATCATTGCTGTATTCCGATCAAAACCCGATTACGAATATTTCCTTGTCAAAATGGTCTGAATTTGTTTTCAGAAATCTTAATGAACCGGTTGATTTTGAACGTTATATCAAAAGCGAAATAAAGTTGAAATTAAAGTATCGTATCAATCAAAAATATATGATACGAGGAAACAAAAAAATCATTATCGGCAAAGATTATCCCGAAATATTTTTCACTTACAGAAAAGGCATTCCCGACATTTTTAACAGCGAAGTTAATTTTGATTATATTGAAATCGGTGCAAATGCCGAACATAAATTGGCACGTTTCGGGTCGTC
>JANTGL010000335.1 GCA_024762915.1 Bacteroidales bacterium
AAAATATTTCGGGACGGGTGCAATTCCGCCGGCGGAAATATGAATATCTTCAATAAAACTGTTTGCAAGTTTATATGAAACAGCCGTGTTTACGCTTGCAATATCGAGATAAGTTCTTTTAGAAACTTTTTCAAAATTAAACATAAAGTTATCGCCCGGAATTTTAAAAAGGATGCTTTTAATAATTTCACCTTCCTCTAAATCAATTTGTTTGTAGTCTTTAAAAAAATCTTTTAAAGCAAGAGTTCTTTCGGTATCTTTTGAATTTTTAATAATCAATTCTGCATTAAGAGCTAAAAAGAAAATACTCAAATCGCCTATCGGAGAAGCATTTACAAAATTACCGGCTACGGTTCCGACATTTCTTATTTGTTCGGATGAGATTAATTTGAACCAGGTTTTAATCTTCGGAAAATATTGATTAAAAATTTCGGAGTGCATTATTTCATTAGCCGTAACTGCAGCACCTACCGTAATTATTCCGTTTTCTTCGGAAATTCCTTTCAGTTTCTCGTATGAAAGAACAAAAGAAGCATCTGTATCGGAAGTTTTATCGGCTTTTTGCACGTATAAATCCGTGCCGCCGCCTATAATTTTATCTCCTTTGGGAAGTTTTTCAATTTCAATATCGGCAAGGCGATTTGCGATATCCGAAAAATAATCGGGTAAGTATTTATTACCAATTAACCAATTAAGAGAATTCGTATCAGTTGACTTTAATCCGTCGGCAATGTCTTTTACGGCACGTTCAATTGATTTATAACCGGTGCATCGACAAATATTTCCGGAAACGGAATTTACGGCAGCATCATATTTCCCGAAATCTTTTGAAAGTGCATGTCCCGTAAGCGAAACAACAAAACCGGGTGTGCAAAAACCGCATTGCGTTCCCGCATGTTCATCCAAAGCATGTTGAACGGGTGTCAGTTCTTTTTCCGAATTTAATCCTTCAACCGTAACGACATGTTTACCTGCCACATTTCCCAGCGGTGTCAAGCAAGATGCCATACTTTTATAATTTACTTTGCCGTTTTTAAGTGTTCCTGTAAGCACGGTACAAGCACCGCAATCGCCTTCACGACATCCGGATTTTGTTCCTTTTAGGTGTTGGTCATATCTGATAAAATCAAGCAAAACGGAACTTGCCGATTTTTCGGTTTGTATGAGTTTATTATTTAAAATGAATTGTATCATAATATTCTTATTAAAATTTTGACAAAAATACCGGTTATTATTGCAATACCAAAACTTAACATTGTTCCTATTAAAACATATTCCGCTTTTTGGGTTTGAGTTTCTTTAAATCTGAGAATTGATTTTGCTGCCATAATAAATCCGATGGCTGCATATTGTCCGAGAATAATTAATGTTAAGGTTAAAATTCTTTCCGTTATTCCGATTAATTTACCGGCATTCGGAAGTTCGTCTTTATCTGTATGAAGTATTTCAAGTTTAATTTCAAAAAAATGAAAAATTTCTCTAATCAGAATATTTGCCGGTTTCAGCATCAATATATAAGCAAGAATATATAAAAGATATTTAATGTTCGGAATATTTATTAAAAAATGATAGTTACATTTTTTGTCAAACATAAATACAAGTCCCGCAATAACAAGCAGATGCAAAATTTGGTCTCCGAAGAATAAATATTTTTTAAGGGATTTTATTTTCGACAGATATATTTTTATTCCGTCAAGAAATAAATGTACAACGGAAATAATTACTGCGAAAAAAATGAAGTTAAATTGAAAAGATAATACCGCAGAAAATAAGAAAGTTATAAAAATATGTTTGTATAAATATTTTGATTTGAAACCGTTTCTTTCTTTCTCGTCAGAATAATTTTGACTTTGAAAAATATAATCTGAAAGAAAATGTGCCGTAAATTGTAAAATCAACAGTTTATAAACATCCATATTATTGAACTTTTTCTTTAATAACTCTCTCAAATCGCAAAACGGCTTTTTCTATTGCATTCCAACCGGCACTTGTTGAGTGCTGATTGACAGCTGATTGACTAATGTTTAAGAGTTTCGCAATTTCTGTTTCACTAAAACCTCTTAATTTATAAAATAAAACTTCCGCTTGTTTTGCAGTTGCATCTGAAATAACTTTATCTAAAAGAGAAATAAGAGCATCCGTTTCATCATTTAATTCCTTATCATAAATTTTAATAAATAAGGTATTTTTCACGGTAGATCTTTCTTTATCATAAGTTTTCAAACTGTTTATTAACCTTCCCGACATATATATTGCTTCTCCGTCGATAATGCCTTTTTTTAAATCAAGTCTTTCTAATTCTCCTATGCCTATAGCCAAACGAATTCCGTATGCTTGAAACAGTTTCAATCTGTTTTGTTTTGTCTTAGTTTTTGATTGAATTTCAAAAGCGATAAATCTGATATAACATTTAATTATTAAAGCATAACGCAATACTTTTTCTGTTTTCGGAATATAAAATTCTAAATAATCTCCTTTTATAATTCTGCCGAAAATATTATATTCTTTTTTCAACAGGTTTAAAAGATACTTTAATTTTTGCTCAATTTTTAACTTTTCTTTGTTATTTAAAGAAGTGTAAGATATAATATCTCCTGAAATAATTGATGCTTTCATTTTATTCAAATTTCAAAATACAAATATAAGCAATTATACTTATAAAACAAAAATATAAGCTATAAAACTTATAAATACACCATATAAGCTAAATGGCTTATAAATGTATCGTATTAGCTCCTTTACTTATAATTTCTTTCCGCAACAATGCTTAAATTTATTTCCGCTTCCGCAGGGACAAGGCGAATTTCTGCCGATAACATTGCGTTTTCGTATTTTAAATCGATTGACACCGTCTGTCCTGAATATGATTTCCAACATTTCATATAAAT
>JANTGL010000336.1 GCA_024762915.1 Bacteroidales bacterium
CTGAAGTTGAAATTAAATTAAATCCGAATTCAAAACATTCCGATGCCGACAGGAAAGTACGTTTGGATAATTTAATGAAAGCATATAATCTTTTGGAGAAATTAGCATTCCTAGATAAACAACTTCTGGATATGCGAGATCAATCAAAGGAAATAAAATCGGGAGTTAACAGGAAATATGCTAAAAAATTAAATAACTTAATTAATGAATCCGATAAATTACACAAACGTTTGGTTGCAACAAAGAAAGGGAATATTACCGGCGAAGAACAAATACGTGAAAAACTCGGTGAACTGTACGGTTTTATCCTGTTCTATGAAGGCAAACCGACGGATTCTCAAATAAATCGATTAGAAGGACTTGAAAAAGAGATTAATGAGATTGAAACTGAAATAAAATTAATGCAGGAAAAACAAGTTCGTCCGATTAATACATATTTGCTTAAAATTAAGAAGAAACCGATTTCTGTTATTACAAAAGAACAGTTCGATAAAAAAAATAAATAATGTGATGTAGAGACAGCTTACGGCTGTCTCTTTTGTTTTATCACTTTTTTAAAGATGAATAAAATCATTAATATCAATTCATTAAAATTGTTATTTTTGCAAAAATTTAAATTGAGGATGAATAAAACTGTTGAATTTTTTAAAACACAAATCGGAAAAGAAATCACTCAATCACCGTCACCTGTCGGAATATGGTTGAAACCGATTCTGTTACAAGTGGAAGAAGGCAGCTTAAAAGCCGAATTCACGGTAAGACCGGAAATGACGAATCCGGCCGGAATGTTGCACGGCGGAATGATTGCGTTAATTTCTGATGAAATGATAGGAGCAACAATTGCTACTTTGGATTTGCCGGACTTTTTTCCGAGTGTTAATTTGTATACCGATTTCTTAAACGGTGCAAAATTGGGAGAAAATATAAGAGCAGAAGCAGAAATTATTAGAAGAGGTAAAACTATTATTAATACAGAATGTCGAATTTATAATTCGGATAATAAACTGATTGCAAAGTCAACTTCAAACAGTATTAAATCGAAAGGAAAATGACAATACTTTTATTAAATTAAAACTATGAATGCAACAACAAAACTTTTAAAAACAATAAGCTTTACTTTAATTTTTAGTATCATATTAACAAGCGTATTTTCACAATCATTTGAAGAAGTTAAAAAATTACTTGCAGATGATGGAGAAGCCGGAGATCGGTTTGGTCGTTCTGTAAGTATTTTCGGTAATATTGCTGTTGTCGGAGCATATAATGATGATGATAACGGCAATAATTCGGGATCTGCTTATATTCTTTATAAAGATGAAGGAGGGTCTGATAATTGGGGGGAAGTTGTAAAGTTAATTGCCTCCGATGGTGCTGCAGATGATGAATTTGGCAGATCGGTAGGGATTTTTGGAGATATTATTATTGTAGGAGCTCAAGGGAATAATAATTATTCAGGAGCTGTTTATGTTTTTTATAAAGATGAAGGCGGAACCGATAATTGGGGAGAAGTGGCCAAATTAACAGCTTCTGATGCTGCAGCAGGTGATTTTTTCGGTATTTCGGTTGATATAGATGGTGATATTGTTGTTATTGGGGCTTATAAAGAAAACAATACAAACGGTAATCTTGCTGGTTCAGCTTATATCTTTTCTAAAGACGAGGGCGGAGCTGATAATTGGGGTGAAATTACCAAATTAACAAATTCGGATGGTATTGCTAATGATGAGTTCGGATATTCAGTAAGTATCTCTCAAAGTAATATTATTGTCGGGACCTACAAAAAAGCAGATGATACAGGAGCAGCTTATATTTTTAGTAAAGATGAAGGTGGAACTGATAATTGGGGTGAAGTAAAGAAAGTAACTGCTTCGGATGCTGCAACAGGGAACTATTTCGGTGTTTCTGTTAACATATATGAAGATTATGCTATTGTCGGGTCAACCGGTAATTTATCAACTTATATTTTTTCAGTAGATGAAGGCGGTCCTGATAATTGGGGACAGATTTCAATATTAACACCAACAGATGCAGGACTTTTTGATCAATTTGGACTTTCTGTTTGCATGTACAATGATATTCTACTGGTTGGTTCTCCTGAACATCAAGGAGAAGGAGCCGTCTATCAATTTAATAAACCACAGTCCGGCTGGGCGAATATGACAGAAACAGCAAATCTGATTGCTTCAGATGTAGATAATAGCAGCAGGTTTGGATCATCGGTTGATATGTCTGGAAATTTTGCACTTATAGGTGCTTATTATGACAACGATAATGGTGATTATTCCGGCTCGGCATATATTTTAGAATCAACTACTTCTGGTGTTCATATTTTGAGTCCGTTTAAATTTATAGTCAGTCCTAATCCGACAAGTAGCACTTTGAAAATTGAACTTGAAAATGATTCTGTCTTTCTGATAAAAATCTCTGATATTAAGGGGAGAGTTATATATAAAAAGAACAATTGTGTCAATGAAGAGTTAATAGATATTTCAAACCTTGAAAATGGAATGTATATTATAGCATTATACTCAAACAATAAAGAGTATTTTGCCAAATTTCTGAAAGAATAATATTTATAAATGACTAATTGTAATATTAAATATAAAAGTATACCGGGAAATGTACGTTATCCGTGAAAATTAATACACCCGATAATTCATAACTCATAATTAATAATTCATAACTCATAATTAAAAAGAAAATGTCATATATAATAAAAGGTGAAGGCTTAACAATTGAAGATTTGGTAAATGTAGCCAGAAACAACGAAAAAGTAGAATTACATCCTGATGCATTGCAACGAATTAAGGTTTGCAGAGCCATGCTGGAGAAAAAAATAGAAGCACATGAAATCATGTATGGTGTAAA
>JANTGL010000337.1 GCA_024762915.1 Bacteroidales bacterium
TGATTTCAATTGCAGGTGTTTTTACAATTATTTTACTTCCGAATATTATCAGAATGTGGTATTTTACAATCATAAAAGCCGGAGTAAAAGTAAAATTCGCAAGTTATTTTAAGAAATTTTGGGAACTTCTCGTTCATATGTTTACACAAAAACGAGCTTTAGGCTGTGATGATAATCAAGTACGTTGGTTT
The DNA here is from genome assembly GCA_024762915.1 of Bacteroidales bacterium. Classification (GTDB taxonomy): domain Bacteria; phylum Bacteroidota; class Bacteroidia; order Bacteroidales; family JAADGE01; genus JAADGE01. Next base: position 192 of record JANTGL010000337.1, read on the forward strand.
GAACATTTAATCTTGGTTGTCGGATATTTATCACTACTTTTTACTACAGTTGTTTTGGATTGGTTCGGAACAAAAAGCAGTTTTATTATTTATTTGGGCTACGCCGAAAGTGCAGTCATTTTTATTGTTACCTTTATTTTTATGTATGAACGGGTAAAAAAATCAAAAGAATTGGCACGTCATGCTCATCCGAGTGATTGGTTTTTCGTCATTTGGTTGTTTTTAATGGGATTAACGGCTTTTATTGTCCGAATTTTTATTGATTTAGATCTGATTGAGACAAATTTATGGATATATCTTATTCATTTAACGGTTTTGGTTCAATGGGCTTTAATTATTGTTCCGTTCGGAAAATGGACACACTTTTTGTATCGTTCCTTTGCTATGTATTTTGATGCTTTGAAGAAGGCTGTATAATTTATTTCACACAGATTTCACGGATTTATTAAGGTTTTATTGAGAAAATTAATTTATCGGAGTTGTTTAAAAAGGTATCAGAGGTGTCATTCTGAACTTGTTTCAGAATCTCAATAAGCACAATATAGTGATTTATAAAGATGCTGAAACAAGTTCAGCATGACTAGACGGAATATATAAACAGCCCTATTAAAAGGTAAGTTTTAATATTTGTACATTCTGTGTTATCTGAGTTATCTGTGCGATATTTTTTCTACAATTCTTTAGTCTTCAAGAACCTCATATAATGTTGAACAAGTTTCAATTGCGACCAAGTAATTTCATCCGACAATTTACTTTTTGCTTCCGATAATAAAACATTCGGATTTTTTTCAAAATAAGTTTTTATTGTTTGTAGTGTTTTTGCATCAATAAATTCTTCAATTTTTAATTCTCCCGTTTCAATATATCTTCCGAGATGATTTTCAACGGTTTGTTCCGTTAATTCTCTTTCTTTTGCAATGTCTGAAACGGATTTGCCGGCTTTATACAGTTCGTAACTTATTTCCCATGATTTTTTCTTCGGAATTTTAATTTGTTCCGGCTCGTCTTCCGGCGGGTCAATATTATTTTCTTCAATATAATCCGTAACCATCGAAACAATATCTCTGCCGTATTGCGAAATCTTTGCTTTCCCGATACCCGAAATAGCTTTTAATTGTTTTTCGGTAACCGGCAGTTTGTTTGCTATTTCTTGCAAAGATTTATTAGATAAAACCATATAAAGTTTAATGTCGTTCTCTTCGGCTTCGGCTTGTCGCCAATGTTTCAGCAAAGCATAAAATTCGGGATGTTCCGTCTCAACACTTCTGACTTTTATTTTGCGTTTCGTCTTTTTCTTTTCGTCAAGTGTTGCCTTTGCTTTTGTATTCAGAAATTCTTTTATGCTAAAGCCGTATAAGCAAACAGCGTGTAATTTTTGTTTGATGTTCAGAATTTCAAATACGGCATTCATACTTTCGTCAAATGCTTTTTGAACGCTTGCATTATCGGTTTCAAAACTACCGGTTTCAATTTTGTTTATGATTTCTTCATTGTGAAATTTAATGAAATATTCGGCTGCTTTTTTTAAGCGTTCCTGCAAATTTGTGTTTTTTTCGGCATCCGGATTTTCGCTGAGAATTTGATTAACCTCTTTCAAAAAATTTTGCGAAATGCCTGAAATTTTCGGCAATGCTTTTTGATTTATTTCCGAAATTACTTCATGAAAATTACCGGTATAAATGCCGGAATATTCCTGCAACTTTTTTCCGAAGACATTAAATCTATATGTAAGTTGGTTGTAATTAAATAATTCAGAAATTAATTCTTTTTGATAAGCATAAATTGCTTCTTTCAGTTTTTCTTCGTCGGGTTGATTTTCTTCCGTAAGTTTATTAAATTCTGCAACTTCTTTATCGCAAATAACGGCACTTTCCGAAATGGTAGAACTTAATACCAATCCTTCCAAGGTTTTACAACGACTGAGTGCCACATAGGTTTGCCCGTGAGCAAATGCTGCGGATGCATCAATAACGGCTTTTTCAAAAGTTAATCCTTGGCTTTTATGAATGGTTATTGCCCAAGCTAATCGCAGAGGAAATTGTGTAAATGAACCGATAAATTCTTCTTGAATTTCTTTCGTTTCGTTGTTGATGTTGTAACGGATATTTTCCCAGGTTTCTCTGCCGACTTCAATTTCTTCGGCATCGCCTTCGCACATGACCGTAATGCTGTTTTCCTCAAAGCCGGTAACCGTGCCGATTTTACCGTTGTAATAACGTTTCTCATACGAACTGTCGTTTTTCAGAAACATCACCTGTGCATCTGTTTTCAGCTTCAAATTATAATCTGCCGGGTAAGCATATTCCGAAAATGTGCCCTGAACACTTGCTTCAAATGTGTGAATTTTGCCTTTTAGTTCAGCCAATTTTTTTTCGTTAATAATATTGGCTTGACGGTTATGCGTTGTTAATGTGATATATCCCGAATTATCCGGCGGTTTAAAATTCGGAATATGTCTTTTATGAAGTAAATCGTAGGATTGTTTTGTCAATTCATCGTTCCGAATTTCATTCAAAATTTTAATAAAAACATTATCATCCTGCCTGTAAATGTGTTTCAGTTCAACAGAAATCATATCAGCTTCCTGTAATACTTTACTGTTGAAAAAATACATCGATTTATAGTAGGGACTTAACAGGTGCATTTCTTCTTGTTTCACAATGGGCGGAAGTTGCT
>JANTGL010000338.1 GCA_024762915.1 Bacteroidales bacterium
AATTTTGATATATCTTGTGATAATGTAAACAGATGCTTAAAATCAGTTTCGGATATTTTGTTTAAATCTTTAGCAAGATAAAGCATAGAACGCATTTCCGCACAAGAACCTTTTGCAATATACAGAAATTGTCTGAATTCATTATTTGTTTGACGTTCAAATCCTTCTGCAATATTATTCATTACGGAGACTGAAGCTCTTAATATCTGATTACGAAAACCGAAATCTTTATGATGTTCAAAAAGTTTGTATGTTAATAAAACCAACTCTTTTGATTTTTGCCAAGAAATAATATCTTCAAATTTATTAATCTTCATACTTAAAACTTTAAACTTTATAAACTTTTAACTTTATGAACTTTATAAACTTTCAACTTAACACTCAATTATCTGCTTTTAAAAAGTTTCAGCAAAGGTTTAATATAATCTTCATCGGTTTTTATCCGTGTACTGTCCGTTCCTGTTTTATCGAATATTTGCTTAACGGATTGAATATATTTTAGTCTTTCTTCGGCAAAATTTTCTCTTACGGATTTTATCGACGTATCAACATAAATTTCTTTTCCGGTTTCGGCATCTTCCATTTTAATTAATCCGACATTCGGAAGTGTATATTCGTTATTATCATAAATTTGCAATGCAATTAAATCGTGTTTATGACCGGCAATTTGAACGGCTTTTTCAAAATTATCATCAAAAAAATCAGAAATCAGAAATGCCGTACTTCGTTTTTTAACAACATTCGTAAAATATTGTAATGCCTGCGATATATCGGTTTTTTTATTTTCGGGTTGAATTGAAAGCAATTCTCTGATAATTCGAAGAATATGTTTTTTACCTTTTTGAGGCGGAATGTATTTTTCAATTTTATCGGTAAAAAAAATAACGCCTACTTTATCATTATTCTGAATTGCAGAAAATGAAATAACGGCGGCAAGTTCCGTAATTAAATCTTTTTTAAATTGTTCTTTAGTGCCGAAATTCTCCGATGCACTGATATCAATCAGTAACATTACGGTAAGTTCCCGTTCTTCTTCATAAGTTTTTATATACGCTTTGTCATAGCGTGCCGTAACGTTCCAATCTATGTTTCTTACATCATCACCGTACTGATAATCACGTACTTCGCTGAATGACATTCCGCGACCCTTAAAAGCACTGTGATATTCGCCGGCAAAAATATGCTTTGATAAGCCACGCGTTTTAATTTCTATTTTTCTGACTTTTTTTAAAAGTTCTTTGGTTTCCACAGTATTTCTTTTATTCTTTTAAACTCAAATTTATTATACAAAATTGATAATAAAATAACAAATATCATTGAAATAATTCCCATTGCCGCATCGTAATAACGAGGCAAAGATAGTGCAAAACGAATTAAAATTGTTGCAACGGCAAAACCCGTATTTCTGAAAACAACTATATATAAATGGCTGTATCTTAATGAAATAATTACAATTAAAATGTCCGTAAAAACAAGAAGACTGTAAAACATTAAGAAAAACTGAAAACTTTCGGCACCGTTGAAATATAAAATAACATCATAAATTCCGATAAAAATAAAAGCACCCAACATAAACAAAGCCAATGCTTTTTTTAATGCCGTGAACTTGAATGTATCTTCTTCGCTTGACGTGATGGCTTTGTGTTTTTGAATTTTTCTGAAATATAAAACACCTGCAAAAATAAATAATGCACCGAATATGTCGGAAAGAATATAAGTTCCGGGTTGAATAATTTCTGAAATTTCAAAAGGTAATTCAATATTTGAAAATTCTTTAAATGCTTGACGCAGAAGAATTAATGAGAATATTTCGAATTGTTTTGCAATGCTGTCCGTTACCGAATGCGCTAAAATAAAAACCATTTCAATAATTTCAACGGCAAGCAAAATTTTAAATGTTATTTCAACGGCAAAAAAATAGTTGTCGGGCAGGAGATACGCAATGTTTTCCGGAAGATTAAAATTAATATTAACAAATGCCGAAAAAAGTGAAACAATAAAAATTATTGCTAAACCCGAGCTTATAATATTAAACCCTTTCGGACTTTCAAAACTTTTTGAAATTTTATCAAAAATATTAAATGAAAATTTTAAAAATTTATCTTTCATCTGTTTATATTTATTATTTTAAAGGTCAGATAGGAACTCCCTGATGCCACCTGCCGCATAATATACCGGCTTACTAAAATAATCATTATCAAATGTGTTAAAAGATTATCATGGGAGTTTCATCTTAAATTTTGAATTAATACTTCAAAATTAATAACTAATTTAATAAATAAAATAAAATTGATTAAAAATCTAATTACCTAAGATAATTGTCATTGAACATTCGGCAATTTTATCAGTATTGAGAAAAATTTCCGTTTTAACGGAAGAAATATTTCCGATGTCGCTTAAAGGAGTGAGAATTGTTTGTAAAGTATCATTTACTTTAGGTAAAGTGAATATGTGCAAATTCTTAATGTTTCCGATAAAGCCTGTCTTTACTTTTTCATTTTTAACTTTAGCTTGGTATCCGGCACGTGCAGCAGCTGTTTGTGCCATATTTTCAATAATACCGGGTTCTCTGAAAATCCCTTCTGAAACAAAAATATTATCGTTTTTCACACTTAATTTTGTAATTGTTTTTTCTGTATCGGAAGATACTAAAGTATCAATCATTACCATAGGCGGTTTTTGCGGGAGGATATTTTGTAATTCTTTACCTGTGAGCATTTTAAAAATAATTAAACCACCGTAAGCATCATATAAGTATAAGAAAAACGAGCACTTTCGGGAACCATAACCAGGATTTTCTCGCCTTTTTTCAATTTACCTGAATTCAATAATTCTTCCAACATCAAATAAGCAGATG
>JANTGL010000339.1 GCA_024762915.1 Bacteroidales bacterium
TTAAAAAATGCCGTAAAAATTGATTATTGGGATGAAGATGCTTTGGCTGATGCCATATACGGAATTGTAAAATATAACGGTTTATCAAAAATGTTTATTCGTCATTCAAAAAAAGAAGTCGATGAAATGAAATGGGATAAACCGGCAGATGAAGTTAAAACTATTTACGACACGATACTAAAACATTAAAAACCTATTTATTATGCAACATATTTGCTTATACTTTCAAGTTCACCAACCGTTCAGATTAAAAAGATACCGTTTTTTTAACATTGGTGAAGATCATCATTATTTTGATGATTTTGAAAATAAATTGCACATGCAAAGAATTGCTTACGACAGCTATCTTGCAGCAAATAAAATTCTTCTGGATTTAATTAAAAAACATAAAGATAAATTTAAAGTCAGTTTCTCAATTACCGGAACAGCAATTGAGCAAATGGAATTATATGCACCTGAAGTATTAAACAGTTTTAAAGAACTTGCAAATACCGGAAATATTGAATTTCTTGCCGAAACTTATGCACATTCATTAATTTCAATGTATGATAAAGAAGATTTTAAGCTTCAGGTAAAAGAGCATCTCTCATTAATTAAAAAACATTTTAAACAAACACCTAAGGTTTTCAGAAATACCGAATTAATTTACGATAATCTTATAGGAGAATCGGTTGCCGAAATGGGTTTTAAAGCAATGATAACAGAAGGAGCAAAACATATTTTAGGTTGGAAAAGCCCGAATGTTTTGTATTATAATGTATTGAAACCGGAACTCAAATTAATCTTAAAAAATTATAAGTTGAGTGATGATATTGCCTTTCGTTTTTCAAATGAATCCTGGGACGAATATCCGTTAACAGCAGATAAATATGCTTCTTGGTTTAATGATCTGGATGAAAAAGAAGAAGTTGTCAATTTATTTATGGATTATGAAACGTTTGGTGAACATCAAAAATCAGAAACCGGAATTTTTGAATTTTTAAAGGCATTGCCTGATGAAATAATTAAACAAACTAAATTTAAATTTGCAACTCCTTCAGAAGTTACTCAAAAACATGAGCCTGTTGCTTCGATGAATGTACCTTATGCTATATCTTGGGCTGATGAAGAACGAGATTTAACCGCATGGCTCGGAAATGAGATGCAAAAAGAAGCTTTTAACAAATTATATGCCCTATCTGAAAAAATAAAACTCATTAAACAAGCTGATTTACAAAATATTTGGAGACACTTGCAATCCAGTGACCATTTTTATTACATGAGCACTAAAATTTTATCTGACGGATTGGTACATGACTACTTTAATCCCTATCAATCGCCCTATGACGCATTTATCAACTACATGAATGTTTTAAGTGATTTTGCTGATTTGGTAAATGATGCATACGAAAATCTTATTCCTGTTGAACCGAAAGAAATTCTTCAAAAAATAAAAGATTACGAAGCAAAAATTCAAAATTTATACAAAGCGCTTAAAAAACCCTTAATGATTGAAAAAGCAAAACCGATTTTTGCTGCAATTGAAAAAACAAAAGAAGAAATGAAGGTATTAACGTCTTCGAAAAAAGTAAAAACAGTTAAAAAAACAATTACGAAAAAGCCGGTTGCGAAAAAAACTGCAGCAAAAAAGCCGAGAACAACCACAACAAAAAAAGTACCGTCAGCAAAAAAAGGCGTAACAAAAAAAACAAGCGAAACGCAAAAAAATACTAAGAAAAAATAATTTTACAGTTCTTAAGTTATCAATAATTCCGGAATTAGTATTGTAAATTCAGCACCTTTATCGGGAATAGTATCTACGTTTATTGTTCCCGATAAAATTTCTGTTGCTTTTTTTACAATTGCCAATCCAACTCCCATTCCCCTGAAAAGTTCATTTTCATCATCAAATTTCCGTAATAAATCAAAGATATATGCCATAGCTTCTTTCTTTATTCCAATTCCGGAATCTTTTACCGAAAAACACAATTGATTTTTTTCGAGTTTCGCACTGACAGTAATTGTTCCGCTGTTCGTAAATTTAAATGCATTTTCAATCAATTCGGTTAGTATTAATTCCAATACGGATTCATCAGATATAAAAAAACAGTTATTCCGGATTTTATCAAATTTAAATTCTAAATGTATTTTCTCCTTTCCTAAAAAATCTCTTCTTCGTATAATTGTTGCTCTTTGTTTTTCAAAAAAACGAAATAAGTCAAATTTTTCGGGATTTATGGTATATTCACCGACTTGATAACGTGAAATTACAACCAACCTGTTGACCGTATGTAACAAATCATCCATGCTTTTTTGAACCCCAGATATAAATTCCGGATTTATTTCTTTAGTCTTGTATTCATTTTGATAAATCTCAGAGAATCCGACAACAGCATTTAAAGGAGTTCTGATTTCATGCGATAAATTTTGTAAAAATTCTGTTTTTAATCGGTCACTTGTTTGAGCAATTTCAAGTGCTTGATTTAATTTTAAAGTTTTTTCTTCAACAAGCTCCTCCAAATGATTTTGATATTTCTCCAATTTTTTATTTTGAATTAAAATCTGTTCATACTGTTTGTCAATTTGTTCTTTCCGTTCTTCTAACAGTAAATTTTGACTTTCAATCTCTTCATTTTTATTTTTCAATATTAAATTTCTTTTTCGTGTATTCCTGAAAAGCAAAAACAGCAAAACCAAAACAATAAGAGTAATAATCAAAGCAACAACGGAAACAATATTTAATAATTCTTGTTTTTTTATTCGTTCATCTTTAATTTCCTTATCTTTTATTAATTTTATATTCTCATTTTCTTTTTGTAATAAATCATATTTATATTGAATATTTGCTATTGAATTGGCATTATTAATTTCAAAT
>JANTGL010000340.1 GCA_024762915.1 Bacteroidales bacterium
GCATTGGCTTTTGTTGATCGTTTTGAACCGTCAATCACAAAGATATTATCTAATTTAAATCCGGTGTTTTTTGCAAATTCTTCGATGGCATTTCTTAATTCGCCTTCTTCCAAAGGAGTTTGTTTATTAAACAACGGAACAATGATGCTTGAATAAAACATAGTCATAAAAACAGAAAAGAAACTGACTGCTGCCCAAGCATAAATCCAAAACATTTCTTTTGTCAGGACATAAAACCAAACGATTAATGCAAGTAATCCGCCGCCTATAATCGCACCGAGCAACCATCCTTTCAGTTTGTCGAATATGAATGTTTTTAAAGTCGTTTTGTTGAAACCGTATTTTTCCTCAATTACAAAAACCGAATACCAGGCAAAAGGTGTCGTGATAATATCCGAAGCCAATAATAAAATTCCGAAAAAAATAAGAGCTTGTATAATTTGATTGTCTGAAAAGTCAAGAGCGATTTGATTTACATAATTAAAACCGCCGAAAAAGAACATTCCCAATGTTAAAATAAGCATAAATGTTGAAGAAATCAATGAAAAGCGATCATTTGATTTTCCGTAATTTTGCGATTTTTTATATTTCTCATCATCATAAATACCTTCTAATTCTTTCGGAATATTTCTGTTCCTAAATTTAGAATTTAAAAAATCCAAATATTCGGAAAGCAGGTAAGAGAATATTAAAATACCTATGATTATAAAAAAGATGGCGTTATACATAATTTAATATTTTAGCATGCAAAGTTAAAAAACTAAATATTAATAAATGAATGATAAAAATGTATCTTTGCAAAATAATTTCAACAATTGTTGTTACAGGATAAATTATGTAAAATGAAAACAATCGTATTAGTTACTTTCATTGCACTGCTTACTTTTTATTCTTGCAATTCGAATCATAAGGATAAGCAAGAGAATTCAACTTCGGAAATAACTGTCGACAGCATTATAAAAAAAAATAATGACAGCAATGATAATTTTGTTGACTCGCAAGATGTATTATATGTAAAACCGAATACTTTGGTATTTTTCAGTCTGTCAAATAAGGAATTTAAACAATTTATTCACAGAACCGGAAAGCAATCAGAATGGGATTTTGAATTAATATATAAAAGGTTTAAAAAACAGGCAAAAAACACAAAAGAAGCATTGAAAAATGAAAAAGTACATTCGATTTATACTTTCAGCCCTAAAATTGCTTTTATTACCGAAAAAGATGATACTTTGTTTTTTGACAGAAAAGAAAATGATTTGTTTTTAGGGCAAATCTTTTTTAACGGTAAAGATACTTTAGATATTGAAGAAGGACTTATGAAAAAAGACAGTTTAATTGACAGAATTAAAAATTATTTTTCTTTAAAAGAAGAAATTAACATAAAACAAACAGTTATTCATTCAGTATATCAGAAAGTTATAAAAAAAGATACAATTGTAAAATTAATTCCCGATACTGTAAAAACACCTTAAACTCTATTCCGGCATACGAATTGATTTATACTTAGTAATCAAACTAAAAAAGGAAGAACTATGAAACGATTAATTTTTACACTCGCAATTTTAGGTGTTCTCTTAGCTCCTAAAAATTCCGAAGCCCAAAGATACGGAAGCTCGGAATTACGATTAAGAATGTACAACAATGCTATGTTTACGGTTATTTTTGATCGAAAGATTTATGATGTTCCGAGAAATGTATTTACATTATCAGGAATTATGGGCGGTTCGCACAGGTTGGTAGTTAAGCAACGTGTCGGAGGACGATACGGTGCTTTCAGAACAATTTATAACGGGAATATTCGAATCCCTGCGCGTTCTGTTGTAAGAGCTCGTATAAATAAGTATAATCGGTTGGTTATTAATAATGTTACTCCGAATAACGGAAACGGTAATTATAACAACGGAAATTATAATAATGGTAACGGCTATTATAATAAACCTTTATTAGATGTTGCAAGACTTCAAAACTCAATTCGCAGAGCCTCTTTTGAAAGTGATAAAAAGATTATAGCCGAACAAGCCATTTCGTCACATCGAGTAAAAGCCAATCAAGTTTACCGAATTTTAACCATGTTCAGTTTTGAATCGACGAAGTTGAAAGTAGCTAAATTTGCATACCGATATTGTATCGATAAACGAAATTACTATCTTGTTAACAATGCATTCAGTTTTAGCAGCAGTATCCGTGAATTAAATAATTTTATAGGAAATTCAAAATCGGATTATTATGATAATGATTGGAATTATTATAACAGAGATTATGACAGTCCGACATACAGAGATAATTGGTAATAAATAATTATCTGATTTAAAAGAAAAGCATTGCAATCCTGTTGTGATGCTTTTTTCTTTATAGAAATTTAGTAACTTTGTCGTCTTTAATTTTTAAGCCGAAAAAATGAATACAGATTTAATAAAATTAACCGCAAATACCATCAGAGGGCTGTCAATTGATGCGATACAAAAAGCAAATTCGGGGCATCCCGGATTGCCGATGGGAATGGCTGATGTTGCAAGCGTTTTATTCAACGAACATTTAAAATTTAATCCGAAAAATCCCGATTGGTTCGACAGAGACCGATTTGTGCTTTCCGGCGGACACGGCAGTATGCTGTTATACAGTTTGTTGCATCTTTACGGCTACGATTTAAACATGGATGATATTAAAGAATTCAGACAATGGCACAGTAAAACGCCCGGACATCCCGAAGTGCAGGATACTCCCGGAGTAGAAACAACAACGGGTCCTTTGGGACAAGGATTGGCAAATGCCGTTGGTATGGCTTTGGCAGAATCCATTATTTCCGCAAAATACAATACCGATACCGAAATTATCAATCATTATAC
>JANTGL010000341.1 GCA_024762915.1 Bacteroidales bacterium
GAATTCGGGTACGGCTCCAATAAAAATCGACACCGTCTTCAAATATCAAATAAATACTTGACAGACCGAATATTGAATTGCTTCTGATTGTTTTTACGCCGGGTATTCCGAGAAGTGCCGTCGTAAGCGGATAGGAAATTTGATCTTCAATATCACGCGGTGAACGACCTGACCACTCGGTATAAACGATTTGTTGATTTTCTCCGATGTCGGGGATGGCATCAACAGGCACCGGATCAGCCGGTAAGAATGTTTCCCAACCGAAAGGTGATGATACAATTCCCCATACAATAAACAGCACCAGAAACATAAATGTTACGAGTTTATTTTCGAGGAAAAATTTTATAATTTTATTTAACATATTTTCAGATATTAGATTTTTGACAATAGATTTGAGATTTTAGAAAATAGATGTGAGATTTGAGACAATAGATATTAGACTTTTGATAATGCTTTGTTCAATTTTTCGGCAATTTCTTTTGCAATTTTGAGCATTTCTTCATTGTCAACCGATTGCATCATTGCAACAGGATTGATTATGGCAATTTCCGTTTTGCCGTTTTCTTCTTGCAGCATCACATTGCACGGTAATAATGTACCGATTTTGTCTTCTGAATTTATTGATTTTAAAGCAAAAGGCGGATTGCATGCTCCGAGAATTCTGTAAGGGCGGAAATCGATATCCAATTTTTCTTTTAATGCTTTGTTTACGTCAAATTGCGTGACTATTCCGAAACCTTCTTTTTGAAGTTCGGCTTTTATTAATTCTGTTGCTTTTTCTATGTCTGTATTGACCGTTTTGTTATTGTAATATTCCATGATAAAGAGTTTTATTGTAACTGAATTAATTTGTCGGAAAGACGGTTCTCTTCCTTTCGGAAAAGTTATACTTCTCCGTTATTAATTTACAGAAACGTTTATATCAACATCTGAATACTTGGAATAGAGAAGGATTGTTGAGAATAGTCGGCGGTGAGATACCGATATTCGAACAGTTTATTTGTGTATGAAAAGACGTATTAATTTTTGCAAGAATAAATCCGGCAAAAAATACTGTTGTGTTTTTTTCGACAGTTGTTTTTGATAACTTTAACTTTTCGGGAACGGTATAATCGGTATTAAAATGCAAATATTCTGAAGTGTCTTCACAACACTCGGAACCGGTATTGCTTTCGGTATCTTTTTTTTCGTGAATTTCGCAATCATCCGTCATCTTCTGCATTTCACATACTTCATTTTCTCCTGCTTCGCATGTTTCGGGTTCACCGTATAAGGAAACGGAATATAATTTCCCTTTCGAATAATGCGAATTGATATTAATTCCTATCGAAAGCATAAGAATTATAAAAGAGAAAATGATATGTGCCGTTGATTTTATCATTGATGCAAAGATACAGCATGTGTTGTTGAAATATGTTACACAATTTTGTATTAGTTTTATATAATTTTGAAATTAACCCGAATTACAAGACTTTTTGAAAAGTAATATAAATTACCTGATTGTGCAAGCCAGCAAAAATCCTGTGAATATACCGATGAGATTTTTTCCTGTCCCTTCCAGAATGAAAAAATTAAAATCGAAACTAATGAGTTATCCGACACTTATAGGTTTGGTCGGATAGTATTTTTTTTGACCTAAAATGTTGAATTATTAAACACCTTCGGCGTTTTTGTTATCGTCGGTTTCTTTCAACGGATTTCATCCGTTGTTATTATTGTTTAATCCCTTCGGGATTAATTTGCTTATGTCAGATTATTTACCATAAATACAAATATAAACATCTGATTGTATGATATATAATTTATTAATCGTACCTTGTTTAGATTTATTTTAGCCCGAATTTGGAGTATTGATTAAATTTTTTTACTGCAAAGCACTTTTGATGTGCTTTGCAATTTGGCAAAAAAACACCAACTCCTTTGACAAGAACCAGAAAAATGCAATAAAGCGCATAGTTTTTACTATTTTTGAGATTAATATAAAACCGGATGCCTTGTATCTGCACATTCAAAATTTATGACTAATCCGTGTTAAACCTTATCCAATCCTTTTCGACGTTTAAATTCCAGTTTTTTGAATGCCGTGGGTGTTAAACCCGTAACATCTTTAAATTGACGAGAAAGATGTTGCACACTGCTGTATTCCAACTCATAAGATATTTCGGAAAGCGACATTTCATTATAGATTAACAACTCTTTAACTTTTTCGATTTTTTGAAGGATAATATATTTTTCAATTGTCTGAGCTTCAACCGAAGAAAATAATTTGCTTAAATACGAATAATCCTGACCGATTTTTTCGGCAAGATAATCCGAAAAATTTATTTTCCGCTTTAATTCGGGTGTATGATGAATGTATTTTATCACTTCGGTTTTTATGCGACTGATAATTTTGCTTTTTTTATCATCAATGATTTCAAAACCGACTGCTTGCAGTTCATTATCGAGCAATTTAAGGTCTATCTTATTTTTATGAGTTTTTAAAATAACTTGTCCCAATTTGACTTCCGTAAAAGGAATGTTTAATTTATTTAATATTTGCTCGGTCGTTATTATGCAACGACGGCAAACCATATTTTTTATGTATAAATTGTTCTCAGACATTGTTTTTCGGTAAAATTAAAAAAATTAATATTCAAATAACAGTTTTTTAATTTTTTATAATCTGTGAATATATTAAAATATTATTTACTCAATTTTAAAATTCTTACGGCTCCCCTAACGACAATCAGAAATACGATTGATCCGACGATGAGATCGGGATATTTTGATTGTGTATAATATACCAAAACTCCGGCTAAAATTACACCGATATTGATAATCACATCA
>JANTGL010000342.1 GCA_024762915.1 Bacteroidales bacterium
TATTTAGATGCACGTGAAAAAAAATATATTGATGAATGCGGACCCGCAAATTTCTTCGGAATTAAAAACAATACATATATCACTCCGAAATCAGATTCAATTTTACCGTCGATCACAAACAGAAGTCTGATAGCTTTAGCAAAAGATATGGGATTAAAAACCGAAAGGCGACAAGTTGAATTGAATGAACTGGCAACTTTTGAAGAAGCGGGTGCTTGCGGAACAGCAGCTGTTATCAGTCCGATCGGAAAAATCGTTGACGATGATACGGGAACCGTTTACGAGTATAAAAATGCACCGGGAAAAATTTCAACGCGATTGTATGAAAAATTACAGGCCATTCAAACCGGTGATGAGGAAGATATTTTCGGTTGGGTTGAAATTGTTGAATAAGAATGACTATTATCCGATGATTTTACGGATAAAAAATATTTAAAAAGGGACTAATCAGTCTCTTTTTTTGTTTGTATGAATTCATATCTTACATTTGCAAACTTTTTAATTCAAAAAAAATGCAAAATTTAAGAAATATAGCTATCATAGCTCACGTTGATCACGGAAAAACAACGCTGGTTGACAGAATATTACATCAAGTAAAAACATTCAGAGAGAATGAAGATGTTAAAGATTTGATTCTTGATTCGAATGATTTGGAACGTGAAAGAGGAATTACGATTCTTTCAAAAAATGTTTCTGTCAGATATAAAGATGTAAAAATTAATATTATTGACACACCCGGTCACTCGGATTTCGGCGGTGAAGTGGAACGTGTTTTAAATATGGCTGACGGTGTTTTGTTACTTGTTGATGCCTTTGAAGGTCCGATGCCGCAAACGCGTTTTGTTTTGCAAAAAGCAATAGAACTCGGATTAAAACCGGTTGTTGTTATAAATAAAGTTGACAAACCGAATTGCACTCCCGAAGAAGTTTATGAAGATGTTTTTGATTTGATGTTCAGTTTAAACGCGAGCGAAGATCAGCTTGATTTCCCGGTTGTATACGGTTCTTCAAAACAAGGATGGATGTCCGAAGATTGGCAAAAACCGGCAACGGATGTCAGCTATTTATTAGATGTCATTTTAGAACATATTCCGGCTCCCGAAAAAAAAGAAGGTACATTTCAAATGCAAGTTACTTCATTAGATTATTCTTCTTATTTGGGTCGAATTGCCGTTGGAAGAATTTCAAGAGGAAGTGTTGAGCCGGGACAAAAAATTTCTGTGGTTAAAAAAGACGGTAAAATTGAAAAATCCGAAGTAAAAGAATTATACAGATTCGAAGGTTTGGGTAAAGAAAAAATAAAACGTTCAAAATTAGAAGCAGGAGAAATTTGTGCCGTTCTCGGTCCGGATACCTTTGATATCGGAGATACTTTTGCAGATTTTGAAAAGCCTGAAGGATTAAAGTTTTTGAAAGTCGATGAACCGACAATGAGTATGCTTTTTACGATTAATACTTCACCGTTTTTCGGAAAAGAGGGTAAGTATGTGACATCAAGGCACTTAAGGGATCGTTTGTTTAAAGAAATTGAGAAAAATTTGGCTCTGCGAGTTGAAGAAACGGAGTCTGCCGATAAATTCATGGTTTTCGGAAGAGGGATTTTGCATATCTCTATTTTGGTTGAAACCATGCGTCGCGAGGGCTATGAATTTCAATTGGGACAACCTCAGGTTTTGATTAAAGAAATAAACGGTGTTAAACATGAACCGGTTGAATTATTAACGATTCAAGTGCCTGAATCTTTTTCCGGAAAGGTAATCGAAATTGTTACCAGGCGAAAAGGCGATATCGTGCATATGGAAAATAAAAATGATCGCATGCATCTGGAATTTTCTATCCCTGCAAGAGGGTTGATAGGAATGTCGAATTCTATTTTAACCGTCAGTGAAGGAGAAGCTATTTCCGCACATCGCTTTAAAGCATTCGAACCCTGGAAAGGGGATATTGAAACTCGAAAAAAAGGGTCATTAATTTCAATGCATACCGGAATGTCAATTCCTTATGCGATTGATAAATTACAAGACAGAGGACGATTTTTTGTTGATCCCGGGGAAGAGGTTTATGCCGGACAAGTTATCGGAGAAAATACGAGGGATGATGATATTTTGGTTAACATTACAAAAACAAAAAAACAAAGTAATGTCAGAGCTGCCGGAACGGATGAAAAATCTTCCATTGCACCGGCCATTAAATTTTCCTTGGAGCAATGTATGGAATATATTAAAAAAGATGAATACATTGAAGTAACTCCGAAATCCGTAAGATTGAGAAAAATTATTTTGGATGAACATGAAAGAAAACGATCGGAGAGAAAAGATTGATGCCTGATTAATAGTTATTAAAAAAGGGGAAAAGTTACAATAATTAACGTTTCCCCTTTTTTGTTTTCAAATTTTTTAATATTCCCAAAAATCACGTTTTTTATTAAGCTCTTCCATCTCTTTACGTGTTTCTTTAGGAATGCTTTCAAGAAATGAAGGATGCTGTTCGATGGCATAAGAGATTTTTTCAACAATTTCATCGATGCTTTCATTATCGTAATCAATATCAAGCGGTTTTTTTATAACCATGGATTGTAAAATGCCTTTTTTCTTAATAAACAAACCTTTTTTATCGAAAGAGCGTCTGAAACCGTCAATAACTATCGGAATAACTACCGGTTTATAGCTTTTTATGATATGAGCTGTTCCTTTTCTAATCGGCATCCAGGGCTTAACAGTTCCTTGAGGAAAGGAAATAACCCAACCTTCGTTCAGTGCTTTTCCGATGTTATCGGTATCCTGCATTTGAACATCTCGTTTGATATCTTTTCCGTCTTTTCGCCAAGT
>JANTGL010000343.1 GCA_024762915.1 Bacteroidales bacterium
CTTTCTTACGTGCCGATAAAATCGATTGTTTAATTCCCGAATTTGCAATATCTTTTATTAATTCTGCGGCACCGGGTTGCAATTTAGTAACATTGCTTCTTTTATCGTATTGAATAATAAATTCTGTACCGACTTTTTCAAAACTTTCATTTTCAAAAACAAAACCGGCTCTTTCGTAATAATCCTTGACGGGAAAATCAAACAATTCACGGTATTTTTCAGCCGACATTGTCGGAAGATTTCGGGCTTCCAGCATTTCATTAATAATTTCGACGCACAGTCTGACATCGTTTAAAAGTGTTCCGTTATAATCCCAGATGATATGTTTGTATTTCATTCGTCGGTAAAAAGTTTAAAGTTTAAAGTTTAAAGTTGCTGAATAAACTTACTTTTGCAAAATTATTTTCAAACTTAAAAAAAATAAAATGAACAGAAAATTATTAAACACAAAAAAGACAATGACATTTAAACATTGGAAAAATACCGGCTGGAGTATTTTCAACAGCATCGGGAAACATATTATTTTTTCCGTATTACCTTTAACCTATTTTTCGGCAGCAACGTTTACGCTTGAAGCTCAAACCGATACCGTTCAAATGCAAGAAGTTCGGATAAATTCTTCGCGTGTTCCGACACTGTATTCCGAAAGTGCCCGGATTATTTACACCATTGATAAAAAAGATATTGAAGCCATGCCGGTGCAGAGTTTGCAAGATTTAATCGAATATGTTGCAAATATTGATGTCAGGCAACGAGGTAACGAAGGCGTTCAAGCAGACATCAGCATCAGAGGCGGAAATTTTGACCAAACATTAATCCTGTTAAACGGATTTAAACTCAACGATGTTCAAACCGGGCATCACAATATGAACCTTCCCGTCAGCATAAACGATATTGAGAAAATTGAAATTCTGGAAGGTCCGGGGAACAGAGTTTTCGGGATCAACGCATACAGCGGAGCCATTAATTTCATCACTTCCGAAACTAATCAAAAACGTTTAAAAGCCGGCATTTTTGCCGGTCAACACAACTACTTCGGTGGAAACGTAAATATTTCTCACACCGTCAAAAATTTCAGCAATTATCTTTCCTCATCCTACAAACAAAGTGACGGATATTTAACGGACAGTATCAATAATACCGACTTTAAAACACTTAATCTTTTTTATCAAAGTAATTTAGAATCAAACTTTGCAAATATCTCATTACAAGCTGGTTATTCGGACAAATCATTCGGAGCAAACAGTTTTTACACACCTAAATATCCTTGGCAATACGAAGAAACCAAAACAACATTTGCTGCCCTGAAAACAGAAAAAAGCGGAGCTCATTTTAATCTCACACACCGCATTTCATACCGAAGACATCAAGATCGTTTTGAACTTTTCAGAGAAGATAAATTTAAACATGTCGGCAAATATTTCATTGACGGAACGGATACTGCAAAATATATTCCCGGCATTTTCGAAGATTGGAATTATTATCCGGGACATAATTATCATTTAACGAATAATTTAAGCACGGAATTAAAATTTAACTTATATACCCGAGCCGGAAAAACGGCAATCGGAGGAGAATATTCTTTTTCCGAAATAAAAAGCAATGTTTTGGGAGATGCACTTGACAATCCCGAGAATGTCCCCGGCGAAACGAACGGAATATTTACCAAATCAAAATCAAGAAACAATGTAAATATTTATGCGGAACATCTTATAAAACTTAATAAAATAAATGTTTCGGGAGGTGCTTCAATGAATATCAACAGTCAGTTTAAGCAAAACTTTTCGGGAGGAATTGATTTAAGTTATGCAATTTCACAACACTTAAAATCTTTTGTATCGGCTAACCAATCGGCACGGTTGCCTACTTTCACCGATTTATATTACGACGGTCCGACCAACAAAGGGAATCCGGATTTGCAGCCGGAAACCGCTTTAAATTACGAAGCCGGTTTCAAATATTTCAACACTAATTTTCGTTCGAATATTTCTGTTTTCAGAAGAGACGGTAAAAATACCATCGACTGGGTACGACTGTCCGATACTGTTGATTGGCAACCTTTAAACATTACCGAACTGACTGCGACCGGAGCAGAACTTGCCGGAGAGTACAATTTTTTGCCGGGTTCATTTTTTAAGCACATCGGTTTTTCATATGCCTATACAACCATTGTAAAAAAAAGCGGAACTTACATTTCGAAATATGCTTTGGATTATCTGAAACATAAAGCCGTGCTTACGGTTGAACATAATATTTACAAAAAACTTTCCGCAAATTGGAAAATTCGATATGAAGATCGGGAAGGCAGTTATTCCTTATATGATTTGGCAACACGAACGTATTCCGGAGAACAAGATTACAAACCCTACGCTTTAACAGATTTACGAATACTTTGGAAAAGTAAAAAATACGAAATATATGCTGATGCATCCAATCTCTTTAATGTCGATTATCACGAATTCGGAAATATTACAATGCCCCGCCGTTGGATAAAAGTCGGAATCAGGATAAATTTGGGATATTAAATTAATTAATATTAAAAAATCCGTTTCAAAATACTGATAGTCATCGTATCATTATTTAACCCGAATTATTCACCACAAATACAAATTTAGATAGCAAATTATATGATATTTAAAACATTAAGTATATTTTGTTAAAATTTATGACTAATCCGGGACTTTCAGGAAATGAAAAGTTTTTAAAAATTATGATCATTTTACAAGTTGTTGCATTCGACCTTAAAGAAATTTAGTAGTTTTCAAACGAAGAAGAACGTAAAAATAAAAGCTGTTTAAACAACCGGAGCTTGC
>JANTGL010000344.1 GCA_024762915.1 Bacteroidales bacterium
AAACCGGTAAAATGAAATAGGCAATTACATTATGCAATTTATGTTCCAAATGCTGAAGTGGTGATCTGACATTACACGATAGAGTATCTAATTTATCGATATAATCTGTTTCTTGTTTGGTAAGCAAAATATTTTTATCATCAGTTTTGGAATTTTTCAACAACTTTTCGGCTATGCCTTTAAGATTCTGAGAAAAAGATTTAAAATCAACTTTTCGTTTTATCGGAATTGTGAAAGCCAAAAGAACACCGGCAATTGTTGGATGGATGCCCGATTTCAAAAACAATAACCAAATAATAACGGAAAAAATAAAACCTATCTCCCTCAAAAACTTTTTTCTGTATAACAAAGCCAGAATCACAATTAATCCCAATGCATAAAGCAACAGCATCCATTTAATCCCGGTACTGTAGAAAACGGCAATAACAAAAACAGCTGCAATATCATCAATTATGGCAAAAGCCGTTAAAAAAACTTTCAAACTTAAAGGAACTCGTTTTCCCAAAAGACTTAAAACGGCAAGCGCAAAAGCAATGTCCGTTGCCATGGGGACTCCCCAACCTCTTATCGTTTCAGGTTTGTTATTAAATATCAGAAACATAGATATCGGGACAATAACCCCTCCTAAGGCAGCAATTAACGGCAAACTTGCTTTCTTCAAGGTATTTATTTCACCCGACAATAATTCACGTTTCAATTCTAAACCTATGAAAAAAAAGAAAATTGCCATCAACCCGTCATTAATCCATAAAATCAAAGGTTTTTTTAATTCAAATTCTCTGAAACTGAAACCTGTTTTATATTGTAATATGTTACGATAGCTGTCACCGAAGTTTGAATTTGCCCATATCAATGCAATCATTGTTGCGGCAAAAAGTAAAATCCCGGCAAAACTTTCAAGTTTTACGAATTTTTGAATTGGTGAAATAAGATTTTTTTGCATATTAATTTATATTAATAATTTATTCCAATGCTCTTTTTTTTATCATACCGCCCTTAGCATCTTTTATACTGTGCATAACAATAAATGCATCTTTGTCTATTTTATCAATTTCCGTATGAAGTTTTGCCAATTCCAATCTTGTTATCAAAGTATAGATAATTTCGGTTTTTTCTGAAGTGTGTCCTTTTTTACCGAAATATACGGTACACCCTCTCCCGAGTTTTTCCGTTATTGCTGTTTTAATTTGATCTGATTTTTCTGAAATAACAGTTACTCCCACATATTCTTCTATTCCGGATACGACAAAATCAACAGTTTTAGAAGCTGCTAAATAGGTAAGCATAGCATACAAAGAGGTTTCAACATTAAAAACATAAGCTGCCGCACCGAAAATTAAAATATTAAAAACCAAAATCACATCACCTATTGACATTGAAGTTCTTCGGCTTATAAAGATTGCTAAAACCTCTGTTCCGTCTATAACCGAACCGCCTCGAATTGCCAAACCGATGCCTAAACCCAAAAAGAAGCCGCCGAAAACGGCAATAAGCAATTTATCTTCCGTTATAACCGGGAACGGAATAAAATGAACGGCAAGTGCTAATAAAATAATGGCTGTTATGCTTCTGAAAGCAAATTGTTTGCTTATCGAATAGCGTCCCATTATCAAAAACGGAAGATTAACCAACACAATCAATACCGAAAGCGGAATAATGCTCATTTCGGCAATAATAAGTGAAATTCCCATAGCCCCGCCGTCAAGAAACATATTCGGAAGCAAAAAACCTTTCAATCCGAATCCGGCTGCCAAAATTCCGGCGAAAATAAAAAAACTGTCACGAATAATATGTGAAAAATCAACTTTTGTATTTAAAAGTATATCTTCATAAAGAAGTGAATCATTTTTCTTAAATCTTCTTTTTGCAATCTTGGAAATAATATATTTAAACAAAAAATTCATTTAATTATTAAAATTATACTCCTATTGAAAATTGTCCGTTCACAATTTCCGTAAATATAAGTATTTTACTTATAAAACAAATAAAAAGGTTATTAAGTTATTATAAAACTGTAATTACATCAAAAATCTATACGTTAATTTTACTAATCAACGGATTGGCATAAATTCCGTAGAATATTTGTTCAAGGATATTTTTTTCTCCGTCAATTAAAGCGATTATTTTTTTGCACTGCAATCGCATTTTTGTTTCTTCAACTTTTTCGTATTTTTTTTCTTTCAGAAATTTCTTGGAACCGGTTAAAATATCAAAAGCAATATAATTTGGTTTTGTAAGTTTGTAATTTTTATAAATCTCCTCGTCTATTCTGTCGGCAAGTGTCGTAAATTTATCATTCTTTTTCTTTATTTTTTCAATACTTTTTAAATTCTCATTAATCGGATGACCAAAAACGATATTTACCGCACCTTTCATTCCGTATAATCCTCTTCCCATATCTTTCAAATCTTCTTCCAAGCTTTTGGTATATTTTTCACCCGTTTTTTTCGAATAAGTAACGGCAATTTTCGATTCAATTGTCGGTTCATTTTCATAAGAAATACTAACCGGAACAATATTTAATTCGCAAAAACTGTCCGTGAAATTATTCGATCCGCTCATATTAAACATCTTCAAAATAGCAGAATCTGTTTTATCAATTCCGTCTTTTGTTCGCCCTTCACGTTGCGCAATCCAAACCGATGTTTGTCGATTTACAAGGGTATCTCTGATGTAGGTAGAAAGTTTCAAAGAACCCGACAACATTTCTTTGCCTTTCAAATCACGTCTTACAATAAATGATTTATTTAAACGAGCCAAATCTTCTATCCACTTATATATCAATAGATTATTACCG
>JANTGL010000345.1 GCA_024762915.1 Bacteroidales bacterium
TGCTTGTTATTTTGGATTGGGTTGCCAATCATACGGGTTGGGATAATCCTTGGATTACCGAACATCCCGATTGGTACACACACGACAGCACGGGGCATATCATTTCACCGGTTCCGGATTGGACGGATGTTGCCGACTTGAATTACGACAACAAAGCCATGCGAAATGAAATGGTCAATTCTATGAAATATTGGCTGACCGATTTTGATGTTGACGGTTTTCGCTGTGATGTTGCCATGATGGTTCCGACTGATTTTTGGGACAGTGCACGTGTCGAACTCGATAAAGTAAAACCTGTTTTTATGCTTTCGGAAGCTGAACAACCGGATTTAATGCAAAAAGCTTTTGATATGAATTATGCTTGGAATTTTCACCACATTATGAATGAAATTGCAAAAGGCAAGCAAAATGCAGACAGCTTGCGAAAATATTTTGAAAACGACCCGAAAACTTATTCTCCGAAAGTTTATCGAATGGCATTTACTTCAAATCACGATGAAAATTCCTGGAACGGAACAGTTTACGAACGAATGCCGCACAGTTATAAGACTTTTGCTGCATTAACATTTGTTGCGCCGGGTATGCCTTTGATATACAGTGGTCAAGAAGCAGGTCTTAATAAACGATTAAAATTCTTCGACAAAGACACCATTGATTGGAGCAATCTTAAAATGCAGGATTTTTACATAAAACTCATCAAATTAAAAAATAATAATCCGGCACTTTGGAACGGTGAAGCAGGAAGTCCGGCATATTTTATTAATACGTCAAATCCCGATCAAATTTTTACATTTAACAGAATAAAAGATGATAACCGCGTATTAGTTATAATGAACTTGTCAGACCGCATTGCAAAATTTCATTACACGGAAAAAGATATTGAAAGAACTTATAAAGATTATTTTACCGGAAAAGAAGTAAAAATCAAACCGCAGGAAAATTATACTTTAAAACCTTGGGAATTTCAAATATTGATTGAAAAGAAATAATATATTATTCGACTTTCCAAGTCTCAAAGACTTGGAAAGTCTAAAAAAAGAAACAATGTCAACACATTATTTCAAACCCTTAATACCGGATAATTTCTACCATATTCTCAACAGAGGAAATAACAAGGAAAAATTATTTTACAGAAAAGATAATTATGACTACTTTTTGAAAAAATACGACAATTATCTTTCTGATTATTTAACAACTTATGCCTATTGTTTGCTCGGAAATCATTTTCATCTGTTAGTAAAACTAAATTCAACAAAGCAAATTTTACAAACTGCCGTAAAACTGAAAGACATTCCTAATCGACTTTCAAAATTTAATGAACTTCCGAAAACTGAATTACCTGAAATTGCCGGACTGATTATCAGCAATCAATTCAGAAAATTTTTTATGGCCTATGCCAAAGCAATCAACAAACAAGAAAAAAGAACAGGCAGTTTATTTCAAAAAAACTTTGAACGATTAAAAATAGATAACATCAAATATTTAAATAATATTATTGAGTATATACATAAAAATCCTGTTCATCATGGTTTTACAGATAATTTTAAAGAGTATCCGTACAGTTCTTATGAACGAATTATGTTCCCGAAACCGTCAAAATTACCGAAACAAGAAATTTTAGAAAATTTTAACGGTAAAGAAAACTATATTCGATTTCATAAAGAAAAGCATTCATTTAATATCATTAAAAATTATATTGTTGAATAATCTGACTTTCCAAGTCTTAAAGACTTGGAAAGTCTCCAAATCAAGAAATATGAAAAAATTAATCTTCATCACACTTTTATTTATAACAACTTCATTATTTGCTCAAAAAATTGATTTACAAAGAGTTGAACCGCCTAATTGGTGGACAAACATGAATAATCCGCATCTTCAACTTTTAGTTTACGGAAAAAATATTTCAAAAACAGACGTTTTAATAAATTCCGAAAAAGTTGAACTGAAAACCGTTTCAAAAGTTCAAAATCCGAATTATCTGTTTCTGGATATTGATATAAAAAAAGAAACATCTCCCGGAAACTTTGAAATTGTATTCAACTTAAAAGGAAAAACCAAAGCAAAATATTCTTATCAACTTTCGGAAAAGCCGAAAAGAAAAAGAGGTTTTTCACAATCCGATTTTATTTATCTTTTGATGCCCGACAGATTTGCAAACGGAGATCCTTTAAACGACAATCCTGAAACTGACTTTCCAAGTTTCAAAAACTTGGAAAGTCTGAACCGAAATAATCCCGACGGAAGACACGGAGGCGACATTCAAGGCGTTATAAATCATCTCGATTACATACAAAATCTCGGTGCTACTACTCTGTGGCTAAATCCTACGCTTGAAAATAATAATCCTGCATATTCTTATCATGGTTATGCCATAACCGACTTCTACAATACCGATGCTCGAATGGGCACAAATGATGATTATAAAATACTTTCTTCCGAACTTCATAAACGAAATATGAAGTTAATTGCTGATATGATTTTTAATCATTGCAGCGAAAACCATTGGTGGATGAAAGATTTACCTTCCGATGATTGGGTAAATACCGATAAAGATTTTCATACCAATTACAGAGGCAGCACAATTGCGGACCCTCATGCTTCACAAAGTGATTATAAAAAAATGACTGAAGGTTGGTTTGTTTCGTCCATGCCCGATTTAAATCAACACAATCCGTTTCTTGCAAACTATCTGATACAAAACAGTATATGGTGGATAACATATGCCGACCTTGACGGTATCAGAATGGATACTTACCCCTACCCGTTTAAAGATTTTATGTCGGAATGGGCA
>JANTGL010000346.1 GCA_024762915.1 Bacteroidales bacterium
CATTCATTAAAATATTTTTTTATACCGGATAATTCAAATCTAAATTTATATCATTTAATCTGCCCATTAACAAATCAAATCATCAACCAATCAACTAATTATCAAATCAACTAATCAACTAATTATCAAATCAACTAATCAACCAATTATCAAATCAACTAATCAACCAATCAATTAATACCTACGCGCTTTTTATATTCTTTAACTTTTTGTAATTCTTTTTCTTTATTTTTTCCGGCATTATGTTCGATAACAAAATTCATTAATTTTTCTAATGTTGAAGTTAAAGAACCGTCCTTTTCAGGATTTTTATCAAATTTTAATAATGCTTTAACACCCTCAATAAAATCACGTTCATATTTTTGCATATTCCTGCTTATAAACAATAATTCCGAACCGATTCGTAAATTAAATTCTTCATTGGTCATACATTCGTCAGGCTCGCCGGCAATTGACATTATTTCTGCTAAATTTAAACTTACTGTTTTATTAACATCTATTGAACGCGCCAGTTTTTCAATGATTGCAATTTCTGTTTCGTCAACAATTCCGTCACTTGCAATCGATAAGGTTGCCGGAATATTATAAAGAAATGTAAAAAGTTGCGGATTTGACATTATAAATTCTCTGTCTTTTGAAAATCGTTCCGTTTTATTACGCATTTCTTTAAATGCATTCTTAATTAATAAAACGTCTTCTTTAATTTTTTCTTCACCGGTCATAATATATTTTTTTAGATTACTGTTTGAACTTCAAAAATACAATAAATTTCGTAACTAAAAAAGACATTATATTATCTTTGCATGTCAAATAAAAAAAAGATATGATAAAATTCAAATTAAATAATAAAGAAATAATTTATAAAGGCGATGAAAACAGAACATTGCTTGATTTTATCAGAAAAGATGAAGGTTTAACTTCCGTGAAAGACGGTTGTTCCGGACAAGCCGCTTGCGGTGCCTGTACGGTTGAGATGAACGGCAAAGCCGTATTATCTTGTGTTACTAAAATGAGCAAACTGCAAGATGCCGAAATTTTTACACCCGAAGGTTTTCCTGAATATGTGAAAGATACCATAGCAAAAGCCCTTGTAAATAAAGGCGGTGTGCAATGCGGATTTTGTACGCCCGGTTTTATCAGCCGAACAAAAGTTTTATTGCAGGATAATCCCGAACCGACGATTGATGAAGTTCGAAAAGCGATAAAATCACACATTTGCCGATGTACGGGTTATAAAAAAATTGAAAACGGAATATTAACGGCGGCTGATGCAATTAAAGAAAACAAAAAACTCGAAATTCGCAAAACATCCGGGAAAATCGGTATCTCGCAACCGAAATACGAGGCGTATGAAACGGCAATCGGAGAACGTAAATTTGTCGATGATATAACACTTGAAGGAATGTTGTACGGAGCCGTAAAATATTCGGATTATCCGAAAGCAAAAGTTTTAAAAATTGATGTGTCGGAAGCCATAAAACTCGAAGGTGTTCATAAAATATTTACGGCAAAAGATATTCCGGGTGAGAAAAAAATCGGTTTGATTTTGCAGGATTGGTCGGTCATGATTGATGAAGGTGAAACGACACATTATATCGGTGATGTTATTGCCGGAGTCGTTGCCGATACGGAAGAAATTGCACGAAAAGCTGTTGAATTGATAAAAGTCGAATACAAAGTATATGAGCCGGTTACGGATGTTTTTAAAGCCATAAACAGTGAACGTGTGCATCCCGAAAGACCGAATAATTTTGATACGGTGCAGTTTACAATCGGGGATGCCGAAAAAGCCATGAAAAAGGCAAAATATATTTCAAAAGGTCATTACGAAACACAACGCATCGAACATGCTTTTCTTGAAAAAGAAGCGGCAATTGCACGTCCCGACGGTAAAGGCGGATTAGAATTATTTTCACAATCACAGGGAGTATACGAAGACCGCAGGCAGGTAGCCATGATACTCGGACTTCCGGAAGAAAAAGTCAGGGTTACCTTGGTGCCTAACGGCGGCGGTTTTGGCGGAAAAGAAGACATGACCATTCAGGGACATACTGCTTTATTTGCATATTTGCTCCATAAACCTGTTAAAATCACTCTTACTCGCGAAGAATCCATCCGTATGCACCCGAAACGGCATCCTGTTTTTATGGATATTGAAGTCGGTGCCGATATAAACGGTAAACTTGTTGCATTGAAATTAGATGCCGTAGGAGATACCGGTGCCTATGCGTCCGTGGGAATGAAAGTGTTAGAACGTGTTGCCGGTCATGCTGCCGGAGGTTATTTTATTCCTGATGTAAATATGATTGCAAAAACGGTTTACACAAATAATATTCCTTGCGGTGCCATGCGCGGTTTCGGTGCAAACCAGGTAACCTTTGCTTTGGAAAGTTGCATCGATGATATTTGCGAACAGGGCGGTTTCGACCGTTGGCAATTTCGTTGGGATAATGCCCTTACCGACGGATTGAAAACATCAACCGGACAAAAAGTTTACGGCGTAGGTGTTCGTCAATGTCTTGAAGCTTTGAAAGATGATTTTTATAAGGCAAAATATGCCGGTTTGGCTTGCGGTATTAAAAATTCGGGTGTCGGAAACGGTATGATTGACGAATCGAAAGTGAAAATTAACATTGTTTCGGAAAATAAAATTATTTTAAATCACGGTTGGACGGAAATGGGGCAGGGCGTGCATAATATGGCTTTGCAAACCTTGTGTGAAGAAACCGGATTAAATCCCGAAATAATTGAAGTTATTGTCGATACCGAAGCACAAATTAAAACCG
>JANTGL010000347.1 GCA_024762915.1 Bacteroidales bacterium
ACATCATAAGCCGCTTTTGCAAGGATATTTTTTTCGTAATACATCGAAGTTGTAACAGCAGCATATTTATAAACAGTTGTTGTTTTTCCTTTTTTTACGGGAAGAGTAAATTGAAAAGCAACATATTTTTCTTTTTCAACTTTTTGAAAATCAGAAAGTTCTGTTTTTTTATTATCAAATGTTGCAGTAATATCGGATACTGTGCAAACTCTGAATTGTGTCTTTTTTGTTTCGGAAATAACATAGGGTTTTACGGCAGTTGATTTTTCAATCTCAATCCAAAATTTTTCATCATAATTAGCATCTTGGTTTGAAATATCTGCATTAATATCTGCAAGGATTTCAATTTTACCGTCAAAATTAACCGGTTCGACAGAAAATTTTATGACACCGAGTTCATCATTTACTATGCTTAAAAATCGTTTTGATTTAACTTTTATTTTTTTTCCGTCAGAAAATTCTGCCGTGTATCGTTTTCTGAAATATCCTTTTTTCATATTCAGAACACGTTTGAATTCAGTTATTTTGCAGGTATGAAGGTCTAATTTTTGCCCGTCAACGGAAATTTTAATTCCTGTCCAATCGGGTGCATTCAGCACTTTTGCAAAATATTCGGGATAACCGTTTTTCCACCATCCTACACGTGTTTTATCCGGATAATAAATTCCTGAAATGTAATTTCCTCGTAAAGTTTCACCGCTGTAATATTCTTCAAAATTGCCTCGTTGCCCGATTTTTCCGTTTCCTAGACTGAAAATACTTTCCGAGACTTTATTATATTCCGGTAATAATCCTTCTTCTATAATTTTCCAAGGGTCGTGTTTTATATATTGTTTCATTTTTGTTCCTTTATGGTACGAAGATTTTTATGATTATTAAGATTTATATGATTTTATTATCTTAATTTCTCATAAAAATCATAACAATCAGTGTTCTATTTTGTAAATTAATTCATCAAAAGATATATTCTCAAAGCCCTTCATTACATAATTTGCATTGCCCAGATTTTCAGGCGAACCGATACCAATGCATTTGAAACCGCCTTTTATTGCTGCTTCAACACCCGCTTCGGCATCTTCAAAAACAATGCATTCTTCCGGTTTCAGATGAAGAGCTTCGGCACCTTTCAGAAAAACTTCGGGGTCGGGTTTTGCTTTGCTGACTTTTGTTCCGTCAATAACGACATCAAAATAATTTTTCAGTTTCAGTTGATTTAAAATTGTCATTGCATTTTTACTTGCCGAACCGAGAGCAATTTTTATGTTTTTACTTCGTAAATCATCTAAAAAATCAAGTACACCGGGTAAAATTTCATCGGGTGTCATGTTTAAAATATAATCCAGATACCTTTTATTTTTGTTCTCTGCAAACTTCAATTTTGAAGCTTCATCAAATGTTTTGTTTCCGACTTCCAAAAGAATATCCAAAGAACGCATTCTGCTGACACCTTTTAATCGTTCGTTATCTTTTTCGGTAAATTCAAAACCTAAATCATCGGCTAGTTCTTTCCATGCCAAATAGTGATACTTTGCCGTATCGACAATAACACCGTCTAAATCAAATATACATCCTTTTATCATCTTAATTTTCGTCTTTTACAAAAACAACTAAAACGGCAGCAATAATTAATGAAATTCCGCCTAGAATTAAAGCATAAATAGCTTCTTCTTTAAAAATACTTTTGACTAAAAAACCGAGAATACTGGCTGCCAAAATTTGCGGAATTACAATAAAGAAATTAAAAATTCCCATATATACTCCCATTTTATTTGAAGGTAATGATCCGGTTAATATGGCGTAAGGCATTGCTAAAATACTTGCCCAAGCTAAACCGATACCGATAAAAGGAGTAAGTAATAAATATGAAGTATCTTTAATGAAAAATAGTAAAATAAAACTTAATCCTCCTACTAATAATGATATTAAGTGAGTTGTTTTTCTGTTAGTGATGCGTGCAAGAATAATTAATAAAAAAGCAAAAATTGCTGCAAAACCATTATAAACACCAAAACCGACACCAACCCAGTTAGCACCTTTATTATATTCTTCTCTTATTTCTTTTAATCTTGTATATTTCGCAAATTTATCAATAGGATATTGAGGAAGTTGAATTTTATTTTCCGAAATTAACTTATTGATAAAAGCTGTTGTTTTATAACTGATATCAGGATTGTCAACAGAAACTAAATTGTTTATTTCTTTAATTGCTGATTTATAATTCTTTTCATCAGAAGAATATGTTTGAAGCTTTGTTTTTATTTGGTTTATAAGTTCTTTTTCATTGAATATTCTGTTGTTTAAATAAAATTTAACCAAATTCACATTGACACTAACAGTTTTTTCTTTTGATATTTTTTGTTCATATAACTTTAATTCATCTGAGATAGTTTTTACTTTTTCGTTGTCTGTATTGTTTTGATTGTTTATTAATTCAGTTTTTAGAAAATTTAGCATTTCACTATCAATTTTCATATTATACTTGTCAGAAGTTACTCCGGCTGTTGTATAAATCCACATGGCAAATAAAGCAAACCACGAGAAAAATTGCACGACTGCAAGTTGTCCCATTGTTTTGGGCATTGAATTCAAATCGTTAAAAACGGAAACAAAACCGCCCTTTTTATTTGATTTTTGTAAAGACCCCGAAAGCAATTCCAAAATACCGAAAATAAATAAACCGAAGGATAAAATATAAACTTCTTTTTCAACTTCAATAAAATAAAAAGCAATACTTAACAAAATCCCGAGAATTGTAAAAATCAGACCTAATTTTACGGA
>JANTGL010000348.1 GCA_024762915.1 Bacteroidales bacterium
TACACGGCATTTATGATTATCATAAGTTGTTACGCTGTAATATCCCGAGTCGTAAACCGTTAAAAAACGTCCTCTGTGTCCGGTATTCCAAATGTATTTTTTATAATGTCCGAAAATCTCTCCGGAATTATTCACATTATTAAGTACCTGCAAGCTGCCGTATCCGCAAAAACTTGTGTCATTCCCTATTTCCGGATAACGTGCATAATCGCAATCGTAAAAACGGGCTATAAAAACATCGTCATTATTTGCATTAAATACGGAATCGGAGCTGATGCTGTCGGTTTCAAAAGCAAAATCATAAGCAAAATTACCGATAATGTATAAATAATTATTCGGATCGTTTATTATTACGTTATTATATTCATTACCGCTGCCGCCGGCTTGTTTTAACCCGATATTTTCGCCTTCGGGCGTGTATTTTGTCAAAAACATATCTTCGGTAAAATTGTCGGAAATAATTGTTTTGTTTTCTACGCTTAAGCTGTCGGAAAAACTTCCCGAAAGATACAAGGCATTTACCGTATTTATTAATAAGCCCGTTGTATATTCATTTGTTTTGCTGCCTATTTGTTTCTGCCATAAGGTATTTAAATCCGGATCCGTTTTTATCAAGATAATATCTTTTCCGCCTTTAGAAATTAAAGAATCATTATCAAAATAGAGTTTTGATTCAAATTCCCCGCTTGCATAAATGCTTGAATCCGAACCGAAAATAAGAGAAACTGCTTTATCGGTTCCGAAACCGGCAAATTGTTTAACATTAGAGATATTTCCGAATGTGTCGGTTTTCAGCATTAACATATCCGTACTTCCGAATGACCAATATCGATTACTGTTAATATCGATACTGTCGGTAAAATCACATAAGATAAAAAATTGTCGGTTGAAATATTTAATATCTTTCAATGCAATTTTACCGTATGCATTAATTCCCGATAGCGACTTGAATTGCATATCATTTGTAAAGCGAGCAATAAAAACGCCTTTATCACCTTCGGCACGAAGGGTATCGATGTTGATATTCATGGTTTTATAAAAACTTCCTGATAAAAAGAAATCCGTATTATCGGCAAGCGAAAGTATCAGTCGGCTTTCTCTCGGGTCCGCATTAAAACTGATTGTTTGTATTAAATTTCCGGTTTTTGAATATTTTGCAATAAACGTATTGGTGAATGATTCGGAAATTAATTGTTGTCCCTCAAAATAGCACGTATCTTGAAAATTTCCCGTAAGCAACAAATTTTGTTCTTTGTCGATTATCAATTTAATCGGATTATCATATTTTTTACCGCCGGCTCTTTTTACCCATTGCAATGTTCCCAAGCTGTCGTATTTTGCAATAAACATATCTCTTGAACCGGCTGAAACTAATGAATCTGAACCGAAAAACGCCGTCTGTTCAAATCCGCCGGTCATATACACATTTTTGTCACTGTCAATAACAATGTCGTTTGCGAGATCCCAATGTTCACCTCCGGCACTTCGTACCCAATCGTATACAAAATCTTGCGAATTTGCAATTTGTACCGTTAACTGTAATACAAGCAGTAATATCCCGGTTTTTAAATTAAAATTTATCATAATGTTTGAGCTTATTTTTTTTAATTAAATTCATGTAAAACCCTTAAAATTCCGATAATACAAACAAAAATTTAAGTTAATTAAACACTTGAATTCTTTATATAAAGTAAAAAAACATGTTTTTCATTTTTACAAAAAATATTAAGTTTAGTAAATGTATTTATTGTTAACAAAATAAGCAATTCTCAGGTGTTGTTATTTATTATTTAGAATGTTTGTAAATTTGAACAACTTGAATAATTTGAATAAAATGAACAAACATAAAACACACTGTTTAATTGTTTTTTTGTTTTATTACTTAAGTGAAGAAAATCTAACCGGGGGTAAGGGTGTTTTTTTTGAATTATTTTTTAGCAAAGATCCTTTTTGGTTTGTAATAGGTAGATTGTTAGGGACTTACTGTTTATTCAGAATGATTATAAATTAAAAATTTTTTGTAAAAATATTTTTTGCAATTTTTCCGAAAGCTTGAAATTTTTCGAAAGAATCCGCAAGTCATCGTATCATTTTATTGATAAACAGTGGATTAAATACAAGGAAGTATCATTTTAATTAAAATAGTGATACGATGACCCGGTTCTGTGGAAGGCTGTGCCTCCGTCGAAATATTTGTATTGTTTTCCATAAAAAATCAAATATTGTAAGCCGTTGACATTATAAAAATCCAAATATAATAATTTAAGCATTATGAAAAGCAGCCGTATAAATTAAAACGCTTTTAATAAAAGAATGAGGGCGGCAAAGCCGGCTGCTGAACGGTGTTGTCTTTATCCGTTATTTTATATTTGCTCTGTTGCACTCGTTGCAAACGAGCGCTAGCGGGGGCAAAGCCCATGACCATCGAAGGGTGTACAATCCTCAATTGAACCCGAATTTATTAATTACCATCGTTAATACTTGTAACGATACTGTCATTTCGAGAGATGTAGATATAATAATTATCTGAGCTTCCCCATTGTGATTTATAAATATATCCATAATAATAATATTCATTTTTGAGAGGTTCGATGAGTATTGTATCCGGATTACCCATAATTTTAAGAACAGTGTCAAGCTTCATATCAATCTTAATTTTTTTAAGATTTGAATAATTAATATCACCCTTATCTTCAGGAATATTACAATAAAAATTGAGCAGTATTATTTCTAATAAAATAATAATTTTTAAAAGTTTTTTATTCAT
>JANTGL010000349.1 GCA_024762915.1 Bacteroidales bacterium
GGTAAAGTTGTCAGCAGTGCTTTAGCACTTTTGATATTTGCTTTTTCAAGTGTCTCTTCATTAGCTGCATCTCCGTGTAATACAATTAAATCTTTATTTTTTAAAATGATTTCATTGGTATCATCCGAAATAATTTTATGATTATTATCGATAATAACCACTTTTTCATCAATTTCTAAAAGGTCGCTGACGGCTTTTTTGCCGTTACGCCCGAAACCGCAAACTATGATATGATTTTTCAATTTCTTTAATTTTTTGGTTTTGTAAAATAATTTTAATGCTTTTTTATAATCTCCGTCAATAAAAATTCGTGTTACGGAAGTTAAAAAATAACCGAAAATTCCCAGACTTGTAACAATTAATACAACCGTAAATATCATTCCGGAAGATGAAAGCGGTTTTACTTCTTTAAAACCTACGGTCGACATCGTTAAAATGGTCATATAGACGGCTTGAGTAAATGTGTATTCTTCGATAGACATATAACCGACCGTTCCCACAGAAAAAATGACCAATAAAATAATTGATGCAATGTAAATATTTCTGAATTCTTTTCTCATTTATGTGTTTTGAATAATCAGATGTCCGATACGACAATCCAAACATCTTTTTTTTGTGCAATATTCATTATAAAGTTGAATTAAAGATTGCGTAAAATAAGCGTTTTTAATTTCTAAACCTGCATCTTCCCATTTTTTTGTAATATTATTTTTTTCGGCTTTTATATTTTCAAGAAAATTAATTGCTTTTTCGGTAATTTTTGGTTTGTCTTTTTCTTTTCCGTACAAAAATAAAATCGGGATTACGGTATTGATTAGGACAGAATTTACGGCTGATTTCCCGAATTTTTTAGCTTTCGGACGCGTTTCTTTTCCGAATGTATAATGGGTTGTCCAATACGTATTTGCCTGAATGTCAAACATTTTTTCAAGTGCGGAAATATGTTTTACTTCAAGAATTTTTGAAAACAAATGCGATGATTTAAAAATTAAATCGGCAAATTGCGAAATTCGAATTGGCGGAAAATTTGACGGGCGAATACGCAAAAATTTCCATAAATGATTTTCTATCGGCTGCAACTTATATTTTGTTTTTAAAAACGTGTATTCTTTTTTCAGCTTTAAATAATAATCATCGAAAATAGTGTTATCGTTCAGCATTCCGGCTTGACCGAAAAGCAAAGCTTCTATTTGAAATTTATCGTTTTTATGCTTTGCAAGAATTATTGAAGGCAGTGATTTGGCAAGCATCTCAAAAGGCAGCGCATTAACTTTAAATCCGAATGCCTTTGCCGTAAGAATATAAAAAACTTCTTCCCAATTGTTGTTTTTGAATTCGAATAAGGATTTTACAAATTCCGTTTTTTGCTCGGCTCGTTCAATAAGTAAATTTGTTAACCAATTATTCAGATAAAATTTATCAACACAGGCAATAAAATTTCGGCAAGGGATATTTTCTTTATTCTTTGACAGTTCTGAATACTTTTTTAAAAATTGTTCATCAAATTTTAAAATTAATGACGGAGTTTTTTTCTTATCTTGGGTGAAAATTTCCTTATCATTTATTACAACTACTTGCAAAATAACATTGTTATACGCTTTATCCTTATGATGATTGTGTTTATACCAATCGGAAGAATTAAGATGAATTTCGACATTACCCGCCCAAACGGTATCACCGATTTTAATTTTAGCATTGAAAAAATCCGGACCCGCATCCGTATTATGCATCCCGACGGAAAGAATTTCAATTTGATTACCTTCGTCATCAATTAGATTTTCGGTATCAAAAAGTTTATTTTTCCAGATGTAATGAAGAAAATATTCGTTTATGTTTTCAGCGAGTTTCATCAGTTCTCAAAAATACGTTTTTTTGATTTGGTTTGCAAATTGTCACTTGTTAAATAGAAACTGTTTTTCGTATAAAGTATTTTCGTATTTCGAGTGATTATGTTAATTTTCACGGGTATTTTAATTTTTTTATCATGAAATACCCGGTCAAAAAATTAACACCCAAAGGAACTAAGTGAAACGTTCTCACGAGCTTGCGAGTAATGACTAATGCAGTTTCATAAATAAACATATTAAATAAAGCTCACATGCGGGTGTTCCCTGACTGCCGTCAGGCAGGCTATGTGACCTTTAAAATCAATAAAAATAGACACATGAAACACATAAATTTATTTCTTTTACTTGCGTTGATTTTATCCGTAAATAATATAAGTGCCCAAATCGATAATAAATCCGAATTGAGTATAAAACAAATTATGCAAGGCGATGATTTTATCGGACATCTTCCCGGGCATCCGTTTTGGAGTATTACCGGCGATAAAATCTATTTTAAATATAATCCGGACCATGCTTTAAACGACAGCTTGTATTCTTACAACATACAAACTGATAAAATTGAAAAGGTTCCTTTTGATGAACGAATGACATTTCCTGAAAATTATGTTTATAATTCTGACAGTTCGTTTTGCACCTATTCTAAAAACGGCGATATTTTTATTTATGACCTTAAAAAGAAAATACCCGTAAAGATTACGGAAACTTTGGCGTATGAATACAATCCGAAATTTTTACTTTCGGGAAATATTGTTTATCAGTCGGATAACAATTTGTTTGTTTGGAATAAAAGCACCGGACAAACGAAACAAGTTACGAATTTTAAAACCGGCACAGCTCCTTCCGAAGATAAAAAACTAAGCAAGCAAAATGAGTGGTTGAGAGAAGATCAATTAAGATTATTTGATGTTTTGAAAGAAAA
>JANTGL010000350.1 GCA_024762915.1 Bacteroidales bacterium
TCTTTATAAACCAACCTGACGGCTTCCTGCAATTTTTCACCTACATCAACCGTTTGTATACCGCCGAAACGTCCGATACCGTGATCGGAATGAACGACAAAATCACCTGCCTGCAAGCTGTTAATTTCTTTTAAAGTCAGGGTTTCTTTATTTTTATAATAGCTTGCACCGCGAAGTACAAATTTGTGATATCGCCCGTAAATTTGATGTTCGGTATAGCAATTAATTTTCAAGTTTCGGTCTGTAAATCCTTCATTTAAAATTCCGTTTATCTGTAAAAAACCGTTTTGTAAATAATTTTTCGCATCTTCTTTTCCAACGGCATTTATAATTTCTTCCGAATTCAAAATATTTTTCAGTCGTTCAATTTGTGCATCATTAACGGAAAAAATATAATTTTCGAATCCCTCCTTTTTAAATTGAATTAATTGCTTTGCAAATTGCTCGAAATTTTTATTCAGCTGAACATGTTTTATCGTATCAAATAAGAAAATTTCTTCCGTTTTAAAATACGATTTTTCGGCAAATTCAAGTGTTTTTATATTTGAAAATAAGTCTGCGGTTTCGGTATAAGAAATCAACTTATTATAATTTTCCGTTTCCGGAATGTGTTTGAGCTTATCAAAGAAAAAAGCAAAATCATCAGACCAAACTCCGGTTTTATCAGAAATAAACTTAAAAAAAGAGACTTTATTTTTAGTATCAATACGTTCATGAATATCCGGCACAACCGAAACTTTATCAAATTTTGCTTTTGACAATTGTGTTACGGTATCAAAACTTCTGATACTTTCAATTTCTTTATCAAAAAAATCAATTCGATAAGGATAGTCATTTGAATATGAGAATATATCAACAATACTCCCGCGTACGGCAAATTGACCGGGCTCAAAGACAAAATCGACTTTTTCGAAACCGTATTCAGCAAGCATTTCTTTGATAAAATCAATCGGCACTTCTTCGCCTTTTACCAAATCGAGGGTATTTTTTTTCAAATTCTCTCGATCGGTAACTTTTTCGAACAGGGCTTCAGGATAACTGACAATAATGTATGAATTATTTTTACGAACTTTATCCAAAACTTCCGTTCTTAAAATAATACTTCCGCTGTCGGGCTTACTCACACCGTCTTTTAAAACAGAACGCTTATAAGAAGAAGGGTAAAACAGAATATCTTTTTCAGGCAAAAGCTCTTTTAAATCATTCTGAAAATAAGCGGCTTTTTCCTTATCCGATAAAATAAAAAGATGCGACAACTCAGTTTCTTTCATCAATGCAGAAGCAATTATACTTTTCGAAGATGCCTGCAATCCTTTTAACACCAAATGTTCGGAATTTTCTTGCCGAAGTTTTTCTTTTATATCGACAAAAGAAGAATGTTTAGAATATATTTCGGAGAATTCGGAAAGTGTCAATGAATGATTGATTGAAAGTTTAAGATTGCAAAGTTAAACCTTTAAATGTTTTATTATATTTATTACACTAAAAAATGTACAAAATTCCCCTGTTAAGATAAAAAAACTCAACAGGGGAAACAATCAGGTAATTATTAATCAATTATTTTTTCGGATACGGCGGATGTTCGGGAAGTGTTTTTTCTTTGGTTTTTAATTCTTCAAGAATAACTTCTATCGCCTTTTTTAATTGTTGATCGGTTCCGGTATATTCCAAATACGGATCATTATCAACATAAATATCCGGATCAACACCGTGACCCTCCATAATCCATTTTTTTCCTTCCAAATCATAGCGTGAAAATTCAGGTTTATTTAAGGACCCGCCGTCAACAAACGGTAATGATCCTCTGATTCCGACAACTCCGCCCCAGGTTCTTTTTCCTACCACTTTACCCAAATGACTTGTTTTAAAACGCCAAGTAACAATATCACCGTCAGATGCCGAAAATTCATCCGAAAGCATCACTAAAGGACCGTTCATGGTCCCTCCGGGGTTGACGCTCGGTTGTCCGTTTCGTGCTATATTTATTTGATTTGCAACACGACGTAATCGTTCAATAATAATAGGAGAAACAAATCCGCCGCCGTTACCGCGAACATCGATAACAAGTGCTTTTTTTGATAATTGCGGATAATAATATTTAACAAATTCGTTTAATCCGTCAACGCCCATATCCGGGATGTGAACATATCCGACTTTTCCGTTCGTAGCTTCATTTACTTTTCGGATATTATTTTCAACCCACTGCAAATAATATAGTGATGCTTCATCCGCAATCGGAACAACAGTTGATTCACGGCTGCCTGTGAGTAATGCTTTTGAATTGAGTTTAAGTTGAACTTGTTTTCCGGCTTTATTCAACAATAATTTATAAATATTTTGAACTGTTTTTGTCGAGATTCCGTCAATTGCCAAAATGTAATCTCCTTCATGAGCATTTACTCCTATTTTTGTTAAGGGCGAAACAATATTTCCTGTCCAATTTTGGCCTTTCAGAATTTTTTTTATTTGAAAATAACCGCTTGCAGCATCTTTTTCGATAACCGCTCCCAGTAAACCGGTATTAATTTTTGCAACTTTAGGTCTGTCACCTCCTCCGGTGTATGCATGCCCGACATTTAATTCACCGATTAGTTCACCGATAACATAAGTCAAATCATTTCGCTGTTTTGCATAAGGAACTAATTGAGCATATCTGTCATGCAATGCTTTCCAATCGGTTCCGTGCATATTCGGTGCATAAAAAAACTCTCGCATTTGATACCAAGCTTCATCATAAATTTGTTTCCACTCTTCTT
>JANTGL010000351.1 GCA_024762915.1 Bacteroidales bacterium
TTGAAAAGTTAAAATTAAGCATATATTTAATAATATCAACAGCTTGCCGAAAACTTTCGGCACGAAAAAATACCCATGCAATCATTACTTGAAAAAGAAGGAGTATCAGAGCGATAATTTTTCCGCCCGGAATATTTAATAATCGTTTCGGAAGTTTAAAGATGCGTTCCAAACTTAAAAAAAATGCATGCATGGCACCCCAAATTACAAATGTCCATGCGGCACCGTGCCAAAATCCCGAAACAATCATCGTAAACCACATATTAATATGACTTCTAATTTTTCCTTTTCGTGACCCTCCTAATGGAATATATACATAATCGCGAAACCATGTTGATAAGGAAATATGCCACCGTGTCCAAAATTCTTTTATGGACGTTGAGATATACGGATGATTAAAATTGATTCTGAAATGAAATCCCATCCATTTTGCCAGTCCTCTGGCGATATCACTGTATCCGCTGAAATCAAAATATATTTGAAATGCAAAACCGATAATGGCAATCCACCAAAAGATGGTAGAATGTGAATGATTTACATCGTTAAAAGCATAATTTACAAGAGGGGCTATATTATCAGCCAGAACAACCTTTTTAAAAAATCCGATTAAAATGAGTTTTAAACCGTTCCAATTTTCAACTGTTGAAACTTTTTTAACTCTTGTCAGTTGCGGCAGTAAATCTCTGGCTCTCACAATCGGTCCGGCAACCAGTTGGGGAAACATGGCAAGATAGGAAAAGAATTGTAAAATATTCTTTGTCGGTTGTAATCTTCCGCGATAAATATCAATTGTATAACTCATTGATTGAAAGGTGTAAAAACTTATGCCAACCGGAAGTATGAGCATAAATTCGGGGATTTTACTTTTCAGGTCAATTATAATTCCGAAATGCGATAAAAGCAAGCTGAAGTTTTCGGCAAAAAATGAACTGTATTTGAATGCGGCTAAGCTTCCGAGGTTTCCGATTAAGGAGAGAATAAGAAACAGAGTTTTGTATTTTTGTTTTTTGGTAATGAGCAATCCGGCAAAAAAGTCGATTAAACCGCTTCCGATAATCAGGAATAAAAAACGCCAATCCCACCATCCGTAGAAAATAAAAGAAGCAATTGTAAAAAACAACCATCTGAAATTATTCTTTAATTTATTTACAAAAGGAAGTAATGTAAAAAAAAGAAAAGCAAAAATCAGAAAAATCAGCGAGTTAAAAAGCATTTATCGATTATTTTCGGAAGACAAAAATAGATAAGTATTTCAAATTTCAAAAATTGATTATTAATGGTCTTCAACAATCATAAAAGAACCGCTTAAAGAAAAAACACCGAAATAACCGAGTGCATCATTCGAAATATTGGAAGTAGGATTGTAAGGTGTTCCGGTATCGTGAAAAGCATCACTTGTTATTTCTGCATAAGTATACAAATATTCGTAAACTTGCGGGTCGCAACTTGAAACAAAAACTGCTGCTGTGTCCCCTGTTTGAAATGTTTCATTGTAGAATTTATATTCAAAATTATTTCCGTCGGTATAAGTATCTTCAAAAAGATATATCTCAAAACTTTGTACTTGGTTTTTATAAATATCTAATTTTGCATATTGATTGAAATTTGCAGAATCTTTTAACCAACATGAAATATCATATCCGTTTTCCTGATAGGGCAGAGGGTTTGTTCGATATGTTGCGACAAGAGAATCAACTGCAATAGGTGGTTTCATTTCGGCACTGGCCGTATAAGTCTGTCCTTCTGTTTTAATTGTAAGAGTGTATGTTTTTCCGATTTCACCGAAGAAATTATCCGTGTAAATACCGGCAGAATCCGATTCGGGAATTGAGACTGTATTTCCTTCATTATCTGATATTTTAACATCTGCTCCGCTAACGGTATTAAACGTTAACGTATCAAAAAAATCGGAAGTTTTAGTAATAATCACCCTTGCCGGTTGAAATTGATCATACAATTTTGCATCTATTACAATTCTCGGTTCCGTATTGTTTAGTTTTACATCAATAACATCTTCGCAAGAAAGAACTGTTACGGCAAGTAGCATGAAAAAGAATATTTTTATTATAATTTTCATTTTAAACGCTTAAAATTTAGTCTTTAATTTGTGTGTTTTCGTAAAGTCAAATTTTTTCTGTAACAGCAGTATAATAAGTTTAAAACCTCCGGTACTTTATACTCATTCATACCAAGAAGCATACATTTTATAATTTTTCGCAATTTTATCAATAATTTCTTTACTCTGTTCAGCTTCGATATTTTTGACTTTTTTAGCTGGAACACCGGCATAAATGCTGTTCGGCTCAACGATTGTGCCTGTTTTTACTAATGCCCCGGCAGCAATTATTGAATTTTCACCGATAACGGCATGATCTAAAACAATTGCACCAATCCCGATCAAAACATTATTTTCAATTTTTGCACCGTGAATAACGGCATTGTGCCCGATCGAAACATTATTACCAATTTCAGCCACCGATTTTTGATATAGGGTGTGAATGCTTGCATTGTCTTGAATATTGACGTAATTACCTAATCGAATAGAGTTTACGTCGCCTCTTAAAACGGCACTGTACCAAATACTGCAATTATCTCCCATAATTACATCTCCGATTATAACGGCATTTTCTGCAAAAAAACAATCTTTTCCGTATTTCGGTTTAAATCCTCTGACTTCTTTTATGATTGCCATATTTAATTAATTACGAATGATAATCTTTCTCAATATTGTTCAATCTCAATTCA
>JANTGL010000352.1 GCA_024762915.1 Bacteroidales bacterium
TGGGACAAGGATTGGCAAATGCCGTTGGTATGGCTTTGGCAGAATCCATTATTTCCGCAAAATACAATACCGATACCGAAATTATCAATCATTATACTTATACAATGGCAGGTGAC
Organism: Bacteroidales bacterium; assembly: GCA_024762915.1. Lineage (GTDB taxonomy): Bacteria > Bacteroidota > Bacteroidia > Bacteroidales > JAADGE01 > JAADGE01. The sequence continues at coordinate 117 of JANTGL010000352.1, forward strand.
GGTGATTTAGAAGAAGGCGTTTCTCATGAAGTTTGCTCATTTGCCGGACATAATAAACTCGGAAAATTAATTTTATTTTACGATTCAAATCATATTACTATTGACGGTAATACGAATTTAACATATTCCGATGATGTAAAAAAACGTTTCGAATCATATCATTGGCAAATTCTTGAAATAGACGGACAAAATTATAATGAAATTAATAAAGCAATAAGCGAAGCAAAAGCGGAAAACGATAAACCTACGATAATCATTTGTAATACAACAATCGGTTTCGGAAGTCCGAATAAAGCCGGAACTTCAGGCGTTCACGGTTCGCCTTTGGGTGAAGAAGAAATTAATCTGACAAAAGAAAACCTCGGTATTTCAAGCGAAAAATTTTATGTTCCGCAGGAAGTTTATGATTTTACGGAAGATACCGTTAAAAAAGGCATTGAAACCGAACGTATTTGGAAAATCAATTTTGAAAGTTATAAGAATAATAATGAAGATGCTGCAAAAGAACTTCAAAATTTAATTGACGGGAAAATACCCGATTTTAAAATCTCTGAATTTGAAGCCGGCACCAAACTTGCTACTCGTGCATCTTCCGGAAAAGTGATTGAAGAACTGGCGGAGCAACTTCCGATGTTAATCGGCGGATCGGCAGATTTAACGCCTTCCAATAAAACAAAAGCAAAAAGTCAAAGCGAATACAGTCCCGATAATCGTTGGGGAAATTACATTCATTACGGAATTCGAGAATTCGGAATGGCGGCTATAATGAACGGCATTGCTTTACACGGCGGATTAATTCCGTACGGCGGAACATTCTTTGTATTTTCGGATTATATGCGTTCGGCAATGCGAATGGCTGCTTTAATGGGTATTCGAGTAATTTATGTTCTGACACACGATTCTATAGGCTTGGGCGAAGACGGTCCGACACATCAACCGGTAGAACATTTATCTTCTTTGAGAGTTATTCCTAATATGACGGTTCTCAGACCAATGGATGCCAATGAAACAGCTGCTGCTTGGAAAATAGCTTTAAACAATACCGAAGGGCCTTCAACCTTGGTTCTTACGCGACAAGGTCTTACAACTGTTAAACGTAACGGAAGAGATTTTGCCGATATTTCGAATGCTGAAAAAGGCGCTTATGCCGTCAGCGATGATGTTGATTTTGATCTTATTCTAATGGCATCCGGTTCGGAAGTGGAAATTGCGCTTAAAGCAAAAGAAATGTTAAATAAAGACGGAATTGAAGTACGTGTTGTTTCATTTTTATCGCAAGAATTATTCGACAAACAAAGTGATGAGTATAAAAAAATAATTTTACCTTCTTATGCTGATAAACGTCTGGCTGTTGAAGCCGGTTCTAGTATGTCGTGGTATAAATATGTGGGTGACAAAGGGAAAATTATCGGTATTGACAGCTTCGGAGCTTCTGCACCTTATGAGGTATTGTATGAAAAATACGGTATTACGGCAGATGCGGTTTATAATGCGGCTAAGGAAATGTTGAAATAATTTTCTTAACTTTCCGATAGTTTTAAACCCTCGGAAAGTTTTTTTAATACTTCATTATAAAAATATTAGTACATTTGCATTTACCTAAAACAATATAATACAAGAATGAAAAAAATAGCACCTTCATTATTATCATCAAATTTTTCAAATCTTGAGAAAGATATTAAGATGCTTGAAGAGGGCGGAGCCGATTTGTTGCATATTGATGTGATGGACGGGCATTTTGTACCTAATATCACCATCGGACCCGTTGTTGTTGAAGCTATTAAAGAAGTTGCAAGCATTCCTTTAGACGTGCATTTAATGATTTCCGACCCCGATTATTATGTTGATGCTTTTATTGATGCCGGTGCCGATTATTTAACAATTCATGCCGAAGCAACACCGCATGTGCATCGTATTGTTCAGAAAATTAAAGCACGCGGTGTTAAAGCCGGTGTGTCTTTAAATCCGCATACACCGATTTCTGTTTTGGGAAATATTTTGCAAGATATTGATTTGGTGCTTATTATGTCTGTGAATCCGGGTTTCGGCGGACAAAGTTTTATCCCTCATTCTTTGGAGAAAATAAAACAGCTTAAAAAAATGTTAATCGATAACAATGCCGAGCATGTTGAAATTGAAGTTGACGGCGGTATAAAACTCGAAAACATTAAAATCGTTTCGGATGCCGGATGTGATATATTTGTTTCCGGCTCGGGAATTTTTAAAGCCGAAAATCCGAAAGAAATGATTGCCGAAATGAAACTTGCAATACGTTAATATTCCGACTGAGCTGTCCCGACTGCCTTTTGGAAGTTATCTGTTTACTTCTTTCGTCGTTGCCTGTCTTTATATTTAAAATTATGACCACATTCAAAGCAATGATATTTTTTTCTAATGGGGTAGATTGGTGTTGTAATTATTAAGGATAATATTAAGTATAAAAAATCCCATTTAAAATCTATTGCATTCCCGTATGCAGTGTTTTCAGAATTGCATATCGGACAAGTTATCGTATTATTCGAATCTTTATGATTTATATAATTATCAACTATTTCTTTTTCAATGTAATAATCAATAGGTCTTGTCCTGAAATATTT
>JANTGL010000353.1 GCA_024762915.1 Bacteroidales bacterium
ATGCGAATGACTGAAGAACAATGGGATTTGGTTATAAAAGTCAATTTAAAATCAGTTTTTAATATGACTAAAGCAACTCAAAAATATATGCTGAAACAACGTTCGGGTTCTATAATTAATATGAGTTCGGTAGTTGGTGTCAGCGGAAATGCCGGACAATCAAATTATTCGGCATCTAAAGCAGGAATTATCGGGTTTACTAAATCTGTTGCTAAAGAACTTGGTGCCAGAAATATAAGAAGCAATGCCGTTGCTCCCGGATTTATCATTACCGAAATGACCGCACAAATTCCTGAAAAAGCACGTGAAGAATGGTTGAAAATTATTCCCATGAAGCGTGGCGGAACGCCGGAAGATGTTGCAAATACGTGTATTTATCTTGCTTCGGACTTATCGTCTTATGTCAGCGGACAAGTTATTCATGTTTGCGGTGCGATGAATACTTAAGAATTATAAATTATTAGTTTTGAATTATTAATTTATTTAAAAATAATTTAAATTCACAGATACTTTTTAAGCGACTTTTTTACTTTTGTAGGAAAGTCGTTTTATCTTTTACAAATTATTAATGACATCACTGACAACGCAATATTCCTTATGGTTTGTACCAATTTGCCTTATCGGCGGATTTTTGTATGCTTGGATTTTATACCGAAAGGAAACGAAATTCAATGAAATTTCTCGCATTCTTAAAATTTTGATGTTTGCATTGCGCTTTCTTTCTGTCAGTATTATTGCCTTTTTGTTACTTTCTCCGATTATTAAAAATTTCGGTAAAACCATTGAAAAACCGATTATTATTTTTGCACAAGATAATTCTGAATCCGTACTTCCGGATAAGGATAAAATTGAAAAATATTATGGGCAACCGGAAAATTTCTTTAAAGGAAATTCAAAATATCATTTTAAAACATTCGCTTTCGGTGAAAAAGTAAACGAAACAGATACATTCAACTTTAAAGACAAGGAAACGGACATAGCTCAAGTACTTTCGGATGTAAAAAATCGATTTTACAATCAAAATATCGGAGCCGTCATTTTGGCTTCCGACGGCATTTATAATAAAGGTAATAATCCGGATTATGAAATTCAAACCGTCAATTTTCCGATTTATCCTATCGCCCTCGGTGATACAAATATTCGAAAAGATCTTATTTTAAATGATGTTAAATATAATAAAACAGCTTTTTTAAATTCTAAATTTCCGCTTCGATTAAAAATTAAAGCCAATAAATTAAAAGGAAAAACATCTGACTTGAAAATATTTGATAATAAGAAACTTGTTTATAGTCAGTTAATTAATATTAATACAAATGATTTTTACAAATCTTTTGATTTGAAATTAAAAACAAAGAAGGTTGGTTTTCATAAGTTTAAAATTGTTTTATCCGGCATTCCCGATGAAATTAATATCGAAAATAATTCAAAGCAAATTATTATTGAAGTTTCCGATAAAAAGCAAAAGATTCTAATATTAAGCGATGCTCCGCATCCGGATATTGCGGCAATTAAAGAAGCTTTGAAATTAAATCAAAATTTTGAAACGGATTATTATTCGGTAAATACATTTAATAAATCGATAAAAGCGTATAATTTAATTATTTTAAATCAATTACCATCTGAATTTAATGCCGGAACTGCTGTTTTAAAACAAATAATGAATTCGGATATTCCGGTAATTTATATGCTCGGAGGAAGAAGTTCTTTAGAAAAGTTTGACCGCTTAAATACCGGACTTACAACCGGTGCTTATTCCAATGCTCCCGATGAAGTTACCGGAAAATTAAATAAGAATTTCAGTTTATTTGATATAAATCCTGAAATCGAAAGTATAACGCAACATGCACCGCCCCTTATTTCGGCATTCGGTGATTATAAATTGACAGTTCCCAATCAAATTTTATTTTATAGACAAATTAAAACTATTAATACACAATTACCTTTGATTGTTTTTAATAACGGAGGTGTAGGGAAAAAATCTGCAATAATTACAGGCGAAGGTATTTGGCGTTGGCGTATCTTTGATTATAAAATTAACCGGAATCATTATCTATTTAATGAGTTGATTAATAGTATAGTACAATATCTTATCTCAACAGAAAATAAAAGTCAATTTAAGCTCATTGCCGAAAAAATAATTTCTGAGAACCAAGAAATTATCATAAAAGCCGAGACTTATGATAAGAATTTTCAACTTACGGATGTGAAAGAAATAAATTTCCGTTTAACGGATACTTTAAAAAATACGACCAATTATAAATTTGAAAAATCCGGTAAATCATACAAACTGAATTTGCATAAATTGTCGCCCGGTGATTACACATGGAAAGCCGAAACAATTATAAAAGGAAAGAAATTTAAAACGAACGGATTATTTTCTGTTGTCCCGGTTCATACCGAAGCATTTATTACAAAAGCAAATCATAAAATTTTATACGAACTTGCTAAGCACAGCGGCGGAACATTATTTACTCCAGAGCAAGCGGATAAATTAATTCAGATTATTAAAACAAACGATAATATTAAAGCCGTTTCATACAGCGAAAAGAAAACCGAAGCATTAATAAACTTTAAATTGCTCTTTTTTGTTATTTTAATTTTACTGACAGCGGAATGGTTTATGCGTAAATATTTCGGCGGATATTAAAAGGAGTTAAAAAGTTTAATGTTTATAAAGTTAAAAGTTTATTAAAAATT
>JANTGL010000354.1 GCA_024762915.1 Bacteroidales bacterium
TAGCAATCAGTTTACTGACGGCAACAATTTTTGTGGCAAGGTCACCGGCTTCAGCGATTGCGATAATTAATGAATTGAGAGCAAAAGGACGGTTTACAAAGATTGTTTTGGGTGTAACAGTCGTAAAGGATATTCTTGTTATTGTTTTATTTGCCGGTACATTTGCCGTTGCCGAAGTTTTGATAAGCGGAAGCGAATTTAATGTATCTGAAATGATTATTGTTTTTGCCGATTTGTTTTTCAGTATTTTAATCGGAATTGTTTACGGAAAATTTTTAGAATTAAATTTTAAAATAAGCAAAAATGAATATTTTGACATTGCAATTATTTTGGTACTCGGCTGGACAATGTTTCTTTTTTCAGATTTTGTTACACGATTAACCGGCAGTTTTTTAACTGTTCCCATTCATCTTGAGGCCTTGTTAATAGGGATTGTGGCAAGTTTTTATGTGACGAATTATACAGTCCTGAGAGTAAATCTCGAAAAATTAATAAATCGTTTCGGTCATTATGTTTATGCAGCATTTTTTACATTAATCGGCGCCACTTTGTCTGTTGATATTTTGTTGAAATATTGGGCGATTGCTTTGTTGTTATTCGGAATAAGAATTTTTGCGGTTTTTATCGCATCTTTTATCGGAAGTGTTATTCTGAAAGAAAGTTTAAAAGAAAAATTGTTAAGCTGGATGCCTTATGTAACACAAGCCGGAATAAGTTTGGGATTGATAACAATTGTTTCTGCACGATTTATCGGCTTCGGTGCCGAATTTGAAGCAATAATGATTGCCGTTATCATAATAAATCAATTTGTCGGACCGCCTTTAATGAAATTTTCTATATTAAGCGTAGGAGAAGCCCACCTGAAATCTAAAGAACATGAAACAGATTTTCATAAAAATGTCGTTATTTTGGGAATAGGCGGAAAAGCCGTAATGTTGGCAAAAACATTAAAACGAGAGGGCTACACGGTTCAAATTATTACGGACAAACCGAATGTTGATTTATCGGCCTGTGAAGTAAAAGCAAACCTTGTTGAAGAAATAAACACCGCAATATTAAAAGAGCTAAATTTTGCTTCTGCAGATTCTGTTGTTATTTTCAGAAAAGAAGATATTGCGTTTGAAATCAGCGAATTAATATATGAACATTTCGGAACGCCGAATATTATTGTGGTGCTTGAAAGCCACACCGATGCTCGACGTTTTAAAGAAATAGGCGTGACGGTTGTTGCTCCGACAGCGGCATTAATTGCTCTTTTGGAACATTATGTTCGTTCGCCGCAGGCAACATCAATTTTGCTCGGCATGCAAGAAACAAGGGAAACCGAAGATATTGAAGTTCTGGCAGACGACATACACGGCAGGGCATTAAGAGATTTACATTTTCCTGTCGGAATTTTAATTCTTTCGGTAAAAAGAAAAAAAGAAACAATTTTGCCGAAAGGTTTTACAAGATTGAGGAAACATGATGTTGTTACGGTAGTCGGTTCACATGAACAAATAGATTTAGTCAGGACTAAGTTGCAATATTAAAAAAGCAGACAAATATTTAACTTGCCCGCTCTCTTTACTGATTTTTTAGTTTTTTATTCTACAATTTCAGTCCACCCGAAAATATCTTCTTCGTCACCGGTTTGAATAGCTTGTAATTTTTTATAAAGTTTAGTTGAAACTTCACCCGGTTTATCTCCGTAAGTATATGTTTTACCGGTAATATCATCAACAATTTTATTAATCGGAGTGATTACTGCAGCAGTTCCGCAAGCTCCTGCTTCATCAAAAGTTTCAAGTTCATCTAATTCAACTTTTCGTCTTTCGGTTTTCATACCCATGTGTTCAGCTAAAGTGATTAAACTTTTATTAGTAATAGAAGGTAAAATTGAATCCGATTTCGGAGTAATGTATGTATTGTCTTTTATTCCGAAAAAATTGGCGGGACCGCACTCGTCAATGTATTTTTTTTCTTTTGCATCAAGGTATAAAACATTGGCATAACCTTCGTCATGAGCTTTTTGCATAGAAGCTAAACTGGCAGCATAATTTCCGCCGACTTTATATTTTCCGGTTCCGAGAGGTGCTGCTCGGTCATATTCTCTGGTAATAAGCATTGAAACCGGCTTAAATCCTTCTTTAAAATAAGGCCCGACAGGTGTAACGAAAATGATAAAAACATATTCTTCTGCCGGTTTTACACCGACTTGAGGTCCTGTTCCGAACAAAACCGGTCGAATATATAGTGATGCACCTGTTCCGTAAGGCGGAATAAATCGTTGGTTTTTTCGAATAACTTTTTTCAGCATTTTTTTGAATAATTCCGTAGGTGGTGCTGCCATTAAAATTCCTTTTGCCGAATTTTGTAATCTTTTTGCATTTTCTTCCCATCGAAATAAACGAACTTTTCCGTCTTTACCTTTAAATGCTTTTAGTCCTTCAAATGCTTCTTGTCCGTAATGTAATGCCGTTGCGGCAATATGTATCGGAAGGTATTCGCTTGATGAAACTTCTATTTTTCCCCATTTTCCGTTTCTGTAATAGCATCTTACATTGTATTCTGTTTTTACATAACCGAATGAGAGATTTTTCCAATCTATATTTTTCATATGTTGTGTATTTTAATTAATTTTATTGTGTTCAAAATTAATGAAAAAAGCTTAAATGAATAAATGTTATAAAAAATAAAGCGAGTTTTTAATAA
>JANTGL010000355.1 GCA_024762915.1 Bacteroidales bacterium
AAAACACCGAAATTATATGAAGGTACGAAAGTCGGATTCAGCACATTCGATACCCGAAAAGATACCGTTTATGATTTTATTGATGATGTTATTCGTGAATTAGCAGCAATTACGCCGGGTCCCTACATTCATATCGGTGGTGATGAAAGTCATGTAACGAAAAAGAATGATTATATTTATTTTATCAATAAAGTTGAAAAAATTATACACAAATACGGAAAACGCATGATCGGATGGGACGAAATAGCAAATACCGATATTGATTCTACCGCAATTATTCAATTTTGGGCAAACCGAAAAAATGCTCAAACCGGAGTAACTAAAAAAATGAAAGTCATTTTATCGCCTGCCAAAAAAGCATATTTGGACATGCAGTATGATTCCTTATCCGAATACGGTTTGCATTGGGCAGGTTACATTCCTGCGGATACCGCCTATCTGTGGTCTCCCGAAGATTACGAAGACATTCCCTTAAATAGCATATTAGGGATAGAAGCTCCGCTTTGGTCGGAAACGATCAGCAATATTGATGAGTTGGAATATCTTGCATTCCCGAGAATTATCGGTTACTCGGAACTCGGCTGGTCGAAACCCGAAAATCGTATTTGGGAAGATTATAAAAAACGATTGGCAAATCAAGCAGTATTCCTAAATCGGATGAAAGTTAAATACTATCCTTCACCGTTAATAGATTGGGGAAAGAATAATAATATTATCAAAAACAAACACCCCTAGGGTCTTATCATCCTATTCTGTTTTCGTAAAATTTTGTCTGTAAATAATTTTCCGAATAAGAAAATTACTTTATATTTTGAGGCAAAAACAATCTGATGTTTTAACAGAGTTAACATACTATGAAAAAATCAATCTTTGTATTATTTCTTATTTTACATGTTATCTCAAAAGCATATTCTCAAACAACAGAATATTAGATATATAAAAAAACAGAATTTATAAGGATGTTGTTATATTCCCGATATCTGTTTCCCGAATTACAAATTCTCTTAAAAAAACATCACTTTGAATACGGTTTAGGAGCAAAATACAGGATATAATTTAATAACGAATTCGATCCGCGGGAACAAAATATTCCTGCATCTCAGATTATTCTGATTTACAGATATCAAAAAATAAAGCTTGGTTTTTCAGAGGCGGAATTAAATTTTTATCTCGACATTTATGTACTTGCATCTCCTTCAATTAGTATCGGATATAAATTTTTGTTCAAATAGTTAATTAAAAATAATATTTTTATCAGATTTTAAAACCAAATTTTAGCGAAAATTTAACTGTAATACCATACGAATTATTAATTTTACAAAATGAATACGGTCGTATGGATAGGATTTTCGTTAGCTCTTTTTGCAGGGATACTTACCGTAACAAAAAAACAAATAACGGTTTCGGACAAGTTGCTTTCTGCATGGTTGTTTTTGTTGGCTGTTGACTATGCAAATATCGGCATTACTTTTATTTCATACAATCCCGCCGTAATCCCGTCTTCATTTTTCCTTTTTAATCCGGCTTTTTATTTATATTCTCGTTCCCTAACCGATAAAAATTTTAACTTAAAACCGATACAATTACTCCATCTGATACCGTATTTATTTTTTGAATTTGCAAATCATTATTATGCACTTACATTTACAATTAATGATTTTTTTATAATTGATTCACATTTATGGATTAGGTTATTATTTGCCGTTTCATTTTTACTGTCATTAATTATTTACAATTCTTTAAGTATTGTTTATGTTCATAAACATCGGATTAATTTGAAAAATGAATTTTCTAACATCAATCAAAATCAGAAATTAGCATGGCTGTTATTTATTGTTATTTCTTATGTCGTTTATATTCTTACGGCTACCGGTTTTGGACTGTTCGGGTTTTTATATAATGATTTTGAACTGTCAAACCTGTTTAATTATTCCGCTGCCATAGCATTAACATTTGCATTGGGATTTTACGGGGTTCGTCAAGATGAAATTTATAAAAGATCTTTAAAAAGTAACGGTTATAAAGAATCGGAAGAACGCTATAAAAACTCAAAATTAACTTCCGATAAGAAGGAAACTGTCAAAAACTTAATTTTAAATTATTTTACGGAAAAAACACCGTATCTTAATCCTGATTTAAATATGCAATTGCTTTCCGAAGAATTACAAATTCCCAAACATCAATTAACGGAAATACTGAATACGGTTCTCGGTAAGAATTTCTTTCAATTTGTAAATGAATACAGAGTTAAAGCTGTTAAACAAAAACTGAAAGATACCGAAAATGATAAATATTCAATAGAGGCAATCGGTTACGATTGCGGTTTCAGCAGCAAATCTTCTTTTTATTCTGTTTTTAAAAATATTACCGGTCAAACACCTTTACAGTTCAAAAATTCACGTCGCTGATTCTTTATTCAATCTCAAAAAAATCTTCCCGAAAAACAATTTCCGATATTTGCTCATAATCAAACCGATAGAAGTCCGGATAAAATAAACCAAAATTTGCACCGATACTTTAAGTCCGGATTTTAAAAGTAAAACCGTTTTTATACTTGAATATTTTAAAATTGTAAATCAAAGAAACATTCATTAAATAAATCGGCTATGATTAAAAAATGGTTTTTATTGATAACACTTTTTTTAAGTTTCATAATTTCGGCTGACGGACAAAGCTTGTTTGAAAATGAATTAA
>JANTGL010000356.1 GCA_024762915.1 Bacteroidales bacterium
TTGCCAGAGGAAAAAAATATCACGATAAACGCGAAACCTTAAAACAAAATGATGATAAACGGGAAATGGACAGATTAAAGAAAATGAGATTTTAAAATAAAACAAAAACAAAAAGACCGATACAAAAATGTATCGGTCTTTGATTTATCTTAAAATTCTTTATTATGAGTTTAAATGAATTGTTACGGTTAATCCGTTATTTGTAACCGTTATTATATCATCACATGTTCCGTCACCGTAATCAATTACTGTAGTTCCTTTATCACTTGTAAGTGTTACCGTACCTGAAACAGGATATCCGTCCGGGCAACTTCTCTTAAGTGTAACGGCATCATAAACAGACGTAAAATCAGTACCGGCTCGGTTAGTTCCTGTTACCGTTCCCGAAATTTCTAACACATTATTATCGATATCATAATCTCCGAATCCTTCGGAAATTTTAAATATTTTATTAGACGACCAACTGATAAATTTACCGTCAGCAAAAGTAGCTTTCATATTTGTAGCAACAACATTAATCTCAGGAACTAAATACGTTCCGCCGAATGTTGAGCGAATCGCACCTTCGACTTTCGTATTATCAATAGTATAATTTTCAAAAGTTATCGTAAGGTTAACGGCTCTTAAACCTACGGTAGGAATCCGTGTATATCCTACATGAATAATTCCGTTTCTTATTTTTCCTCTAAAATCACAATTATCAAAAGTAATCGTAACCGTATGGGTAATTGAATCTCTTTCAACGGTCATTCCTTCGGGATAAGCAGCTTTTCCGGTACCGTCGTCACCGGCCTCATTATTTGCAACGGCAAAAGCATCAGCCATTATATAGCTTCCGCGAGCATCGTCTTCAGCAGACTGGGAATCAGGGTCGGGCTTTTGACATGAAGAAAAAGCCAATAACCCTATGGCAAAAAAGAGTGCAATAATTTTAAATTGTTTTGTTTTCATGATATTTATTTTTAAAGTTTAATAATTAAAGTCATTTAAAATAAGACTGCAAGTTATGACAAAAGTTGCATTTTTAAAAAGAAATTATGTGAAACATAAATATTCTTATTTAAATTATACGTTTTTCATTATGAAATATTATAATTTTGCATTTAAATTTTATACACTTTAAATATGATTTCCCCTGAAATAAAATTAAAAACCATTCTTAAAGAAATCCGAACCTTTGAAAGCGGACCTACTGTCGACGGTATGGAGCGTCTCGGGCTTAATTATCATAAAAATTTTGGTGTCAGTTTAATAAATTTAAAAAAAATTGCCGAAAAATATTATCCGAATCCTGAACTGGCAGAATTATTAAGAACAAAGAATTTTCGTGAAACACAGATTTTGTCTTTCATGATTGATGATTACAATATCTTTGATGAAAGCAAAATTAAAGGTATACTGCAAACAATTGATACACAGGAATTAACTGAGCAATTCATCACGAATATTTTGGAAAAAGACGAAAAATTTTATCCTTTGGCATTAAAATTAATTTATTCCGAAAAAGAATTTGAAATTACTGCCGGTTTTGTTTTGTATGCCAGAATTGCAACAATAAATTCGAATTTAAATAATGATTTTTTTGAAAAATTCTTTAATCGCGGGACTGAATTATCCGATAATAAAAATTTAAATATCAGAAAATCAATTGCAAGAGCATTTCGTCAAACAGCACTCAGAAATTCCGAATTAAAGAAGAAGGTTCTTTTAAAAATGATTGAAATAAAGAATCAAAATTCAAAATCGGCTGATTTAATTTATGAAGAAGTTGTACCTTTACTTGAGTATTAATGTTTTTAAACAATATTTATTTCATTAAAAAAATAATATTTTCGCAAAAAATAAAACTATGGACCGTCTCAGTTTTCAAAAAGAAATACAACAAGGCATACCCGTATCTCTTCCTCCTAAAAAAGGACGAAGAAAAAATATAAGTCATGCTCCTAAAAGGAAAGATATTCTGAATAAAGAAGAGAAAAAACTTGCTTTAAAAAATGCATTAAGATATTTTGATGAAAAACATCATAAAGAACTTGCTTCGGAGTTTTTGAATGAATTAGAAACTTTCGGCAGAATATATATGTATCGCTTTCGTCCGGAATATAAAATTTTTGCTCGTCCGATTAATGAATACCCTGCAAAATGCAAGCAAGCAGCATCCGTTATGCTGATGATTCAAAACAATTTAGATGATGCAACGGCTCAACATCCCGATGAATTAATTACATACGGCGGGAACGGTGCCGTTTTTCAAAATTGGGCTCAGTATTTGCTTACGATGAAGTATCTTTCGGAAATGACTGATGAACAAACACTTGTAATGTATTCCGGCCATCCTTTAGGTTTATTCCCTTCTCATAAAGATGCTCCGCGTGTTGTCGTTACCAACGGAATGGTTGTACCGAATTATTCAAAACCCGATGATTGGGAACGATTTAATGCACTCGGTGTTTCGCAATACGGACAAATGACAGCCGGTTCTTACATGTACATCGGTCCGCAAGGCATTGTTCACGGAACAACAATAACTATTTTAAATGCCGGAAGAAAAATTTTACAATCCGGTGAAACGGATTTAAAAGGAAAACTTTTTGTTTCATCAGGATTAGGCGGTATGTCGGGAGCACAACCGAAAGCCGGGAATATTTCGGAAGTGATTTCCGTTGTTGCGGAAGTTAATGAAGACGCCG
>JANTGL010000357.1 GCA_024762915.1 Bacteroidales bacterium
TAGATGTAACAGGTGTTATTCTTCCGGGACAACCTTTTGTAATTGCCGGACATAATGCCGACATTGCATGGGGAATGACTAATGTGATGCTCGACGGTGCCGACTTTTATATCGAAACACTTAATCCCGATAATCCCAATCAATATAAATATAACGGTGCTTGGAAAGATATGGAAGTAAGGAAAATAGAAATAAAAGTAAGCGGAGAAGACGTACCGGTTGAAAAAGAAATAAAATTTACACACAGAGGACCCGTTATCAGCGGGTTTAAAGAAATAAAAGACAAAACGGTTTCGATGCATTGGATCGGAAATGAACAAAGTAATGAACTCAGAACAATCTACCTTCTTAACAGAGCAAAAAATTGGAACGAATTCAGAGATGCTTGCAGCAGTTTTAAATCCGTCAGTCAAAATATTGCTTACGCAGATAAAGAAGGATATATAGGATTGCAATGTTGTGCCGGAATTCCCGAACGCAAAGCTTCAGGATATTTATTTTTTCCCGGCGATACAAGTGAATACGATTGGAATTCTTTTGTTCCGTTTGATTCGTTACCCAATACCTTCAATCCCGAATGCGGTTATGTATTTTCTGCTAACAACCGTACAATAAGCAATGATTTTCCGTATTATATCAGTGAATGGTTTGATTTACCGAACAGAGCCAAAAGAATTAAACAAATGCTTACGGCAAAAGAAAAATTATCAATTGATGACTTCAAAAAAATGCAAAATGATCAACATTCGGTTTTAGTTGATGAAATGAAGCCCGTTATTTTGAATTACATAACAGAAATAAAAGATTTATCTGCCGGTGAGCAAAAAGCATTACAACTTCTGAAAGATTGGGATAATGTTTATGATAAAGATAAAGTTGCACCTTTAATTTTTGATGAATATTACTTAGTTTTAAGTAAAAATATCATTAAAGACGAATTGGGAGATACTTTGTATAAGGAATTTCAAAAAATGGATTTGCTTACTAATTATTTGATTGACAATATAATAAAAAAAGACGGTTCGACATGGTGTGATGATATTAATACAAAAGATAAAGTTGAAACACTAAAGGATATGGTTCAAAAATCTTTTAAAGAATTAATTCCCGAATTTAAAGAAAGAACCGGCAAAATAATTACCGAAACCCAATGGGGCGATATTCATAAATTAAATTTACAACATCCATTGGGTAAAAATAAAATGTTAAATACCGTTTTTAATCTTAACAGAATGCCGCGTGTCGGCGGTAGTTATCATACGGTCAGTCCGTATTCTTATGACTTTAAAGATCCGTATCTTGCAAATCACGGAGCTTCACACAGGCATATTTATAATTTAGCGGATTTTGATGCTTCTTTAAGTATCATTCCGACAGGTGTCAGTGATATTCCGTCAAGCAAACACTATTGCGACCAAACGGATATGTATATTAACGGGGAATATCATCCTGATTATATCGGTATTGAAAAAATTAAAAAGAATGCCGTTTATACAGCTGTATTTTTGCCCGAAAAATAATATTTAATATAATTAATAGAGGAATTATGCCGAATAGAAACATTTTGAACGATAAATTCGATTTAGGTTTTTTTCCGACACCTTTGCATTTATTAAAAAAATTAACCGAAAAATTTGATTACAACATTTATATAAAACGTGATGATCAAACAGGATTAGCAACCGGCGGAAATAAAACCCGTAAGTTGGAATATCTGATAAAAGATGCATCGGATGGAGGATACGATACCGTCATAACGGCAGGTGCTCAGCAATCAAATCATTGCAGACAAACAGCTGCAGCTTGTGTCATTGCCGGATTGGAATGTCATTTACTCGTCAATAATTTCAAGCCCGAAATAAGTCAAGGTAATTTATTGTTAGACAATTTATTAGGTGCAAAAGTACACTATTCTGAAGACAGTAAAAAAAGCAGAAAAGAAGATTTACAGGAATTAAAAAATTCTTTAGAAAAAAAAGGAAAAAAAGTTTATTTAATTCCTGTTGGCGGTTCAAATTTTATCGGTTCGTTAGGGTATGTTTCCGCTATGAAAGAAATAGCCGTTCAATTAAATCAACAAAATATTAAAAACCCGTATATTTTCTTTGCTACCAGCTCAGGCGGAACACAAAGCGGCATGATGACGGGACAATCTTTATTTAATACGGATGCAATTTTGATGCCTGTACAAATTGATAAAGAAAAAGATTATTCGCTCTCTTTAGAAAATGAAATATTGGAGATTTTAGAAGAAAGCGAAAAACAACTTGATTTATCAAAATCTTTTATAATAAATGATATTCCGGTTATTAAAGGCTATAATATTGCCGAATACGGAACACTGACAGACAAAGAAAAATATGCAATTAATCTTTTGGCAAAAACCGAAGGGATTTTATTAGATCCGGTTTATACAGGAAGGGCATTTTTCGGAATGATTGATATTTTGAAGAACAAAAAAATTCCGACCGGTTCGAATGTTATTTTTTGGCATACCGGCGGAACTCCGGCTTTATTCAGTTATGCCGAAGGTTTACAAACATAAAATTCCGAAACAAAAAACAAAAAAAACGGTTCTGATACAGAACCGTTTTTTTAAAAACAATTCAAATATTATTCAACTGTCCAAGTATTTCCGCTGTGTAATAAATCATCAAC
>JANTGL010000358.1 GCA_024762915.1 Bacteroidales bacterium
GATCGGGCAATGCTTTCACCTGCGGAATAATTTGCAAACTTGCATTGTATTCGCTGAACTTTGCAGCCAATTCCGGATTGTTCTTTGCTGCTGTTTCGAGATAATCGGGCAATGTATTTTGTGCCTTCCCTTCCGTAAAACTGAACAGCAAGATTATTGAGATTGTTAGTATATGTTTCATTTGTTTAATTTTATCAATTTTGTGAGACAGCCTGCCGGTCTGTCTCTACTTATTTGTAATATTTACATGTGCTTTGTTAACTTTTCTTTCTTGCCACATACTGTATAATACCGGCACGACAAACATTGTCATAACTTGAATAATCATACCGACAAAAGAAGGTATTGCCATCGGAACCATAATATCAGAACCTTTGCCGGTAGATGTCAGCACCGGAATTAAGGCAATAATTGTTGTTGCACCCGTCATCATTGCCGGACGCACCCGTTTAGAACCGGCTTCAATAACTGATGCTCTGACTTCGGCAATGTTTTTCGGTTTATTTCGCTCGAAAACTTGTTTTAAATAGGTTCCGACAATAACACCGTCATCCGTTGCAATACCGAACAAGGCAATAAATCCGACCCAGACCGCAACACTTAAATTTATTGTGTGCATGCTGAACATATCTCGTATATTTATTCCGCCTATCGCAAAATTCATAAACCATGGTTGCCCGTATAGCCAAATCATTATAAAACCGCCGGCAAATGCAACGAAAATTCCCGAAAAGACCATAAAAGAAGGTTGTACTTTTCCGAATTGGAAATACAAAATCAAGAAAATAAGAATTAATGAAATCGGCACAACCAAAAGTAATCGCTTACTTGCACGTACTTGATTCTCATAATTTCCCGTAAATTTATAATTTACACCTGCCGGAATAGTCAGCTCACCGCTCTCTATTTTGTTTTCAAGATATTTTTGTGCATTTTCAACAACATCTACTTCGGCAAAACCGTCTTTCTTATCGAAAATAACATATCCTACAAGGAAAGTATTTTCACTTTTGATAAGTTGCGGACCTCGCGTATAAGTAACTTCTGCAAGTTCACCGAGCGGAATTTGTCTTCCGTTTTTAACGGGAATTAAAATATTTGACAATTCGTCCGGATTATCCCTTAATTCTCTGGCATATCGCACACGCACCGGAAAACGTTCTCTTCCTTCAACAGTTGAAGTTAAAGGCATTCCGCCGATGGTTGTCGAAAGTGCCGTTTGCACGTCTTTAATTGTAAGACCGTAACGAGCAATTGCTTTTCGTTTGATTTTCAGCTCAATATAAGGTTTCCCAACAACTCTGTCAGCAAAAACCGAAGATGCTTTTACACCTTTTACAAATTTTAATTGATGCTCAATCTCATACGCCGTTTTTTCGATTGTTTCAAGATCGGGACCGAAAACTTTTATCCCCATCGGAGCACGCATTCCTGTTTGCAACATTACTAATCGTGTTTGAATGGGTTGCAATTTCGGTGCGGATGTTAAACCCGGAATTTTTGCTTTACTGACAATTTCTTTCCAGATATCATCGGTCGATTTTATCTCGGGACGCCATTGACGAAAATATTCGCCGCCGTTATCCGGAGTAAGTTCCGATTTCTCAATAACTCGAAAATCTTCTTTTTTCGGATTATAAGTCGTGCCGTCTTTTAAAACATAAGCACCTTCCGAATTAACTTTGAAGCGTTTTTTAAAACCGTCTTCATCAACAATATATTCCGTTTTATAATTAATAATATTTTCGTACATTGAAGTCGGTGCCGGATCGAGAGCCGAATTTGCACGTCCCCATTTTCCCACCACATTTTCAACTTCCGGAATGCTGTTTACTCTTTTATCAAGCAAGCGGATTACATCTAAATTTTCTTCAACACCGGAATGAGGCATTGTCGTCGGCATCAGTAAAAATGAACCTTCATCCAAACTCGGCATAAATTCTTTGCCGGTGCCGGGAAATGTTTCCGCAAAGGAAGTCCACATTTTGCTTTCTTTTACAAACTTCGGAATAAAACCGAATAATTTGTCGGCACCTTGCCACGATAAAATTCCGAAAAAGACCACAAAAATCGGTATTGCCAGAAATTTTTTCTTATTATTTAAACTCCAAGTTAAAATTTGTGTATAATAGTGAACCACAGACATTAATGCTCCCAAAATAACACCTGTAACAGCTATTACAAAAATGTAATTAACAAATAAACTGTTTTGTGCTCCGAGCGGCATCCATTCGCGTGTGAGAAAAAATATTACAATACTTAATGTGATAAAAATATTAATAAGGTTTGTATATTTTTTTCTTTTTTCGTTCCGGTAATCGGACATTAAATTATTAATTCCGATTAAAACTAATGCAAGAGCAATGACCGATTTTGCAAGAATTGCCAAAACAATACCGGCAATAATTAAAACGCCGTTTGAAACATATTTTTTTAAATTTTTTGACGGTTTGATTGAAAAAACCAAGTTTGCAAGTATCGGAATAAACATAATACCGATAAACAATGCCGAAATCATTGCAAATGTTTTGGTAAATGCAAGCGGTCGGAACAGTTTTCCTTCGGCTGCCTGCATGGCAAATACCGGCAAGAAACTGACAACCGTTGTCGTAAGTGCTGTTATTACGGCACCTGCAACTTCTGTTGTTCCT
>JANTGL010000359.1 GCA_024762915.1 Bacteroidales bacterium
CGGTATAAATATAAGATTGGTAATAATGATAAAACCGACTAACAAAACCTGAAAAACAATATCTGATTTATAATATTTTGAAAGCGTGATAATTGTACCGTTAACTCCGGATGCAACATTAAATAAATTCCCGATTGCAATAAAAAGCAAAATATGTTCATCTTTTCCGAAAGTATTTCCGAAATATTGTTTGATTAAACCAACATTAAACCATAAAATAAAAAAGATTAATATTGAAATAACCAATGGGGTGACAGATGATTTTTTATAAATAGATTTTATTGTTTTTGTATCATTATCAGTAAAACATTTTGAAATAACAGGGGCAGCAATTCCGGTGATTGAGCGAAGAGGAACGGATAAAGTTGTTGCCAAATAGAACCAAACACTGTATATTGCAATATCGGAAAGACTTAAAAATTTATTTATCATTACATTATCAACATTCAAAACAATCATTGCTGCTCCCGTACTTAATAACAAGAAAAAAGCATATTTGTAAATCGGTTTCATTTCTTCGGAAAACAAAAAATAAAAATCAATTTTAAGTTTTTGCTTGAAAGAAATAAAATAATCAAAACCAATAATCAGAAAAATAAAGGCATACGAAAATGCATAAAAGAAAATAAATCTGTCAAAGGTTATATATTGAAAATAGTATGCAAGGATTAAAGTTAAAACATAAATTCTGAATATAAATTCTTTTAAAAATACCGGCAATACAGATTTATAATGAACACGAGAAAAAGCGGCAAAAACTTCAAACAATATATATCCCAGGAACAGGGGAATTATTAATAAATAGTTATCGGCGAATAAACTATTTGCATTTTCTGTAAGAAATAAATTCTTAAAAAAAACAACGATTACCAATGAAAAGATAATTAAACCCGTTAACCAAAAATAAACGGCAAAAATAAATTTTCCGATATTCTCTTTTGAAAACCGTGAATAAAATTTAATTACGGTGTTCGGGATGCTGAACTGTACCCACGGTACAATTAACATAGCAACGGAAACCAATAATCTGGCCAAGCCCCATTCTTCGGGATTTTGTTCAAAAACTTTCGGAACTAATAAAATCGTATAAATTCCTCCGATTAAAAAGCCCGAATAAATTGATACTGAATTTTTTATGCTTTGCTTAGCGATTATTCCCATATTTTAATCAATTATATCAGCCGTTTCTTTCACAAACTTCTTATGGTCAATATGCAGCGGAATATAAATAACATAACAATTAATATTCTTAAAGACCTTTTCAGACAATCTTTTCCAATTTAAAAGTACATCCTCCAATTTTAATATCGGTGTTTTATTTATTGCATTACAATTAAATTCATGCCATAAAATGTGATTGTTAAATTGAAAGTATTCTGCTTGAATTACCGACAGTGACATTTCGGATGCTTTTTGTGCATTAATCTTTTGAATACTGATTTTTTCAACATTCGTTTTAACCAAAATATAATATTTGTCAATTTTAGTTTTGTTTTTTTCAAATTTCTCGAAAGCATCTTCGGGAGAAATATTTCGTCTTACCCCTGACGCACCGTTTAGCAAATATTTAAATTTCCATGCAAGTTTATCCGACAATCCTCGATTTTTAAAAATCCGCCTTTTAAGTTCTTCGTTATTTTTTAAATTATAGGCATAAATTTTCGGGAACGATAAATTAGGCCAAATAGTTCCCTCATCATCAAGCACGGAAATATCATCGGCTATAAACGTATAATCTCTGTTCATACATAATTCTATTTCCAATGAAGTTTTCCCGACACCTCCCGTGCCTCCGATTAATACGGCACCGCCGGTTTTTTTTCTGAAAGCAGAACTGTGCACCAAAAATTGCCGGGAATTAAAATACACAGCCGGAATCAATACCAATTCGTGTAAAATTTGAGAAATTCGTTGATCAATTGTATTATATTGAATATTATATAAGCGTTTAAGATATTTCAAAAGACCTTTTCTTTGAACTTCCAGAGAAACGTCAATTTTTAATGGTTTTGTATTTTCAAAACCAACGGACATTTTCGGAAAAGAACTAATAAATCCCTTTTCGGTTTCGATATGAATTTTCGGATTAAGCGCTTGCGTTTTATGCGGAATAGTTCCTTTATAAACAGTAACAATCAAATTCGGATTATCTTCCTCCTCCGATTCATCATACAGAGCAAACTGTTGAAGTAACGTTTGTTTTTGAATTTTATTTCCGCTTAACAAATTAATTTGCACCGGATTACCGAATATGTTATATGTTTTTCTCATTTAAACTATAAATCTAACAATTTGTATAAAGATTTTTCTCTTTTTTCGTGTGAATAATTATTGATAATATGCTGTCTGGCTTTTTTTCCTAAAGCAGCATCCGACATCAATGCTTTTTTTACCAATTCCGTTGCCTGATTTACGTCTCTTTCTTTCAATATAAAACCGGCACTGCCGATTCCGTCCGGTATTCCGTTAACATTCGAACCGACCGGAATGCATTCACAAAGCATGGCTTCACAAAGCACGTTCGGTAATCCTTCGCTCAAAGAAAATTGACAATATACTTTCGAAGCAGCCATATAGTCAACCAAACGATTATTCTCAATATATTCATGCACAATTAAATTTTCGGGTTTATCTTT
>JANTGL010000360.1 GCA_024762915.1 Bacteroidales bacterium
ATCAGTCATAATACATCAAAATCACAATATTTAAGAGCGAAAGAAAAAATAAGAGAGAAATTAGAAGCACTGTCAAAAATCAAAATACAGAATGTCGAATAAAGAAAACATAGAAAAGATTTTCAAAGATCAATTTGAGGATTTTAAACAAACTCCGCCGAGTTCTGTTTGGTCAAAAATTGAACAAAAGATGTTTTTTAAACATTTTTTAAGATATAAAGTCTTAAGTATTAATTTATGGAATGTAATTGCTGTTGTTGCAATTGCAACATCAGCAATTATATTTACGAATAAACCCGATACTATAACGAATAAAGATTCGATTGATAATACAAACGAAATAAAATTTGCAAATAAATCAGAAAAATCCGTAATAATAAATTCAAATACTAATTACGAACAATCTTCTAAAACGACAATAAAAACAAAAACACACTCAGAGAAAAAACAGAATTCAACGACTGACGTATCAGAAAATCAAATTTCGGACAAGGAAAACGTTGAAGTAAATCCATACAAACTTCTGAAAGAAAACTATGTAAATTCAGAATCAATAAATGAGGGACAAATAACTGTGAAATTAGCCGAACCTCATTCAGAATTTTCAGTGAGTACCGAAAGTGCTTGTGAACCTGTCATAATTTCATTTATAAATACATCCGAAAATTGTGACTCGTATCATTGGGATTTCGGAAACGGAGAAACTTCATCTCAAAAAAACCCGAACTTTGTGTTTAGAACTGCCGGAACATTTAATGTTACACTCACTGTAACTTCCGGCAGATTTTCTGATTCGAAAACTAAAAAAATTACAATCTTTTCGAAACCAAATGCTGATTTTGAAATCTCGAGAAAATCAAAAAATTTGTTTAAAGGTGACAATATTGAATTTTCAAATAACAGTACTAATTTTTCTAAATGTATTTGGAAATTCGGAGATAAAAAGACATCAAGTTTTACAAACCCGTCGCATATTTATGATACAGAGGGGAATTATAAAATTTCATTAATTTGTATTTCTGATAAAAAATGTGCGGATACTGCATTTTTAAGTAATGTTCTTATTCAAAACCCGAAATACAAGATTAGTTTTCCCACCGCTTTCAGTCCGGATAAAAGCGGACAGAGTAACCAATATTGGAAAAATTCTTCTGACCCGAATACAATTTTTCATCCGGTTATTAACACGGAAATATCAAATTATCGATTAAGAATTTATAATAAATACGGTGCTTTAGTATTTGAAAGCAACAATATTGATATCGGTTGGAACGGATTTTATAAAAATTCTCCCTCACCTATCGGTGTATATGTATGGGAATGCATAGGGAAATTTGAAAACGGAAAACTGTTTAAAGAAACCGGAAATGTAACTCTACTCTATTTAAGAAACCAATAATTTTCAATACCTGTTTTAAAAAGTCGTAAATTCATTTTTACGGCTTTTTTTATCCTATATCACTTAATTTTCTTAATATATCATACTGTAAAATCGTCATTTTCTTTCCTTGAATAGAAATGATATTATCCGATTTAAATTCGGATAAAATTCTTACCGCATTTTCCATTGACATGGAAGAAAGTTCTGCTAATTCTTTTCTGGTCATTCCGATATTAAACTCTTTTGTTTTATATATTTCATCAGTTAAATAAAGTAAAGTATCGGCTAACCTTCCTCTCAAATGTTTTCTGCTGATATCACTTATTTTTTTGTAAAAATAATTACCCGAATCACTGATTGTTTTTGTTAATTCAAATAAATAATCAGAATTTTTTTGAGCCAATCCGCGCAAATGATCGGAATTAATCATACAAACCATCGTATCATCCATTGCTGCAATAGAATATTTATATGTTTTGTCACCGAACAATGTTTGTAAATCGATATATTCTCCGGCTTTTATTAATTTTAAAATTAAGTTCTTTTTACCTTCAATATATAATTTAACCATCCCTTTTGCCAGATATAAAGCATGGGTTGCATCCGTACCTTGTTTGCATACCGTTTCTCCTTTTTTAAAATTGATAATTGTACAATTGCTTTGAATTGAGTTTATATCCTCGTCACTTAAAAGATTTAAATACTTCCATTTATAAGGACATTGAAGACAACTGTGCGGTTTTGATATTTTAGCCATAACTGAAAATTTTTATGCAAATATAAAACATTTTATCATTTGGCATAACTTTTTTTGTTTTAAAACAATGTTATTTATGCTGTGTAAAACACATATAAATATCCGGACAGTTTTATTTATATATAGTTTTGCAAAGAAATAAGATAACATTTAATATTTAAAAAAGTACAGATGAAAAAACTTGTAATTCTCGGTGCCGGAACAGGCGGAACAATCATGGCAAATAAAATGCGAAAAGTATTGGAACGTGATGAATGGGATATAACAATAATCGATCAATTTAAAACGCATTATTACCAACCCGGTTTTTTATTTATTCCTTTCGGTGTATATACAAAAAGTGATGTTATCAAACCGAAATCAGATTTTATTCCGATAGGTGTTAATTTCATCCAATCAGCAATAGATAAAGTTGACGGTGAAAACAATAAAGTTATATTACAAGACGGTGAAGTATTAAATTACGATTATTTAATTATTTCAACCGGTGTGAGAAT
>JANTGL010000361.1 GCA_024762915.1 Bacteroidales bacterium
GATGCCAGAAAAATATTACAAAAGAAAATAGAATTGTTAAACAGTTCTAAAAATGTAAAATTAAGCAGCCTATGATAAAAGATTTACATAATAAAAAAGAATTTGACGATTATTTCAAAAAGAAATATGCTGAGGATACCATAGAACCTTCTCAGGATTTGTGGGAAAATATTAATAAAAACATAAAATATAAAGGTATTTCGGCAAATTATCGAAATATTCTGAAATTAAAAATTGCCGTTATTACTTTATCTGTTGCTTTAATCGGCTCAATTACTTATTTCGAATTTCTGATTAATAATACAAAACAAATTAAAACTGAAAATACATTGAATTCGATAAATACTGATTTAAAAAATAAATCCGGTAAAACCAAAACGAATAAAAATCAATTCGGAATAAAAATGACTGACAGCTCAAATACAAACAAACAAATTCCTGTTAATACAAACAGAAATATGGAAAATAGCTCAGGAAATAAAAATATTTTTAAAGAACCTGAAAACTTTTCTTCTCAAAATATTTCTGCAAATAAAAATAGTATAAAACTCCAAAATCATAAAAAAATTGTAATTGTTAATTCTAAAAACGAAGATTCAACAAGTAGTGAAAATATTGTAAATTCTATAAATAATAATCAAGTTTCAGACTTTCAAGATACAGTTAATAATGCAATTGACAGTCAAAATAATATTATCGGCAATAAAGTAATTTCGGATAACAGGATTGATATTGTTGCCGGTAATGATAAAGATTTATTAAAGAATACCGTAAATAAAAATACTCAAAAAAATGATTTAAATACAGAAAATAATACTGTTGATACAATATCAGAAAACTTACCGGTTGAAAGCAGATTATTTAGTGAAGAGAAAAATTCAGTTTATAAAGGCGACAGTATTTTGAATAGACAAAGTAAACGGAACGACGGTTTTTCGATAAAGAAGAATATTAAAGATAAATTTTCATTCGGTATAAACTTCACACCGCAATATTCATACAGATATTTGCTAAATAATACAGATTATTATATTCCCGATATAGGCATTTCATATTTCAACTCACACGAAAAAGGTAATTTTAGTTTTGCATCCGGGCTTAATCTGCTTTATCAGATAAGTAACAAATGGAAAATCGCAACCGGAATAGAATATTCACAGTATTCTCAAAAAACAGAACTGCAAAATTTTGAATTAAAAAAAGATGCTCAAACCGGTTATTATATATACACTTCTGTCGGACGTAATAATCTGAGTATTAATTCGTCCGTATTGCCGAATAATGCTAACTTTCTTAAATCTTCAATCCTATATTCATTTGTAAATATCCCCTTGTCTGCCGAATATAAATTAAGTAAGAATATTTTTATTAATGCAGGGATTAATTACGGTTTCTTATTTAATGAGGATGTAAATTGGAAAGCAGAAGATTATGAGGGAGACTTTTTTATTAATACAAACAGCATAACAGGATTTAAAACAAGCAATCTGAGTTTTTCAGCCGGGTTCGGATACGAACAAACGATTTATAAAAAAATCAGTATTATTATAAATCCGCAAATAACTTCATTTGTTACTTCATTAACTAACCAAATGCCGGTTAATACATATCCGTATATATTAGGTATAAAGCTCGGATTAAGATATAAATAACCCAACCGATTTACAACTTAAATATCTATATAAACAGACACGTGTTAATTTTTAATAATAAATAAAAAACAAATCATGAAAAAGATAACATTAATTATAAGTCTGATATTTATTGCAAATACATTTTTTGCACAGGACATAATAATAAAAAAAGACAGTTCGGTAATAAAAGCTAAAATTACAAATGTAAAAAAGGGTATTATAAAGTATAAAAAAGCAAATTATACCGACGGACCGACATTTCAAATTTCAAAATATAAAATTAAAAAAATAATCTACGGAAACGGGGATACCGCAAACTTTAAACATTTTAATTTTCAAATCTCAAAAGAATTACCGGATAC
Source organism: Bacteroidales bacterium (assembly GCA_024762915.1). Lineage (GTDB taxonomy): Bacteria > Bacteroidota > Bacteroidia > Bacteroidales > JAADGE01 > JAADGE01. The sequence continues at coordinate 1,997 of JANTGL010000361.1, forward strand.
AAAAGGTTTACATATCGGCACACACTATTCTCCCCTTATTAATTTAATTCCTAATTCAGTTTACGAACCTGCATACGGATATAATACAGGTTTAGATCTAAAATATTATTTTAATAACAAGTTCGGTTTAAAAACAGGAATAACATATCAAGGAACAGAAAACGAACAATATTTTATGATACCGGAAAATACCTTTTCGGCAAATACGCAAGTTTCAAACTCGGCAATCGGAATTCCTTTACAACTTGTTTATACCGGACAAAAACGATTTGGTTTAAATATTGAAGTCGGCGGAACTTATTACTATCCTTTTAATACCGATTTTGAACAAATAACGATAAATTTGAAAAACAATTATGTTTTTACCGCAAACGGACTTTTCGGCATAAATTATCGTTTCGCACCCCGAATGAGTATAAATGCCGGTGCATTAATTCAATATGATTTAATAAATTATACGGGACAAAAAAACAAACCAAACTTATTTACCGGTATACAATTCGGATTTGATTATAAAATCGGCAAATAATCTTTGTTTTTAACAAACTGCTTTAAAACCTGAATTTTTTAAAATTCAGGTTTTAAACTCGAAAATTAATTTATTTTATAAAAAAATAAGATTGAAATTTTATACAATA
>JANTGL010000362.1 GCA_024762915.1 Bacteroidales bacterium
AAAGAAACAGAACAATTTTCCGAAAAGATTAAAATTTATAAATATCCCGTCGGTAAAAAAAATATCCATCATGCCTCAAATTTTGAATTGATAAAATATGCCTTTAAAGCAAGTACTGTCGGATTTAGACTTCATAAAAAAGAAAAATATGATTTATCTTTTGTATGGACAACGGTACCGGCAGGACTTCCTGCATTTCTGTTAAAACTTTTTAAGAAAGTTCCGTATATTGTCAGAATCGGAGGACCGGATATTCCGGGTTTTGAACAACGTTACAGTTTTATATATAAATTCATATCTCCCGTAATAAAGATGATATGGAGAAAAGCCGAAATGTTAGTTACAAAATGTAAAACTGAAAAAGAAATGCTTGAAGCGATAAACAGCCGGTTAAAAATTCAGACCATATACAACGGAGTAGATACAAACAAATTCGTTCCGAAAGAAAAACCGGCAGATGATGTTTTAACGATCATTTGTTCTGCACGATTAATAAAACGTAAGGGTCAATACACATTAATGGAAGCTGTTTCAAACCTAAAAAAAGAAGGTATCCTGATTAAAGTTGATTTAACGGGAACAGGTGACGAACAAGACGCATATATTAAATTCGCTAAAGATAAAGATGTTTCTGAGCAAATAAGGTTTTCAGGATATGTGGCAAGAGAAAATATGCCTGCGAAATACCAAGATGCACATATTTTTGTTTTACCCTCCTTTAACGAAGGCATGAGCAATGCCCTTTTAGAAGCAATGTCTTGTGCTTTACCGGTTGTGGTTACCGATGTTGGCGGAACGGAGGAATTAGCGGACAGAAATAACGGATATATTTTTAAAGCAGGAGACAGCTCGGAATTAGCAAACGTATTAAAGCAACTATATTTGAATAAAGACAGTCTGAAAGCATTAGGGAATAATTCAAGAAAAAAAGCTGAATTATTCAAATGGAGCAATATTGCCGATGAATATTATACACTCTTTAAAAAAATACCATAATGAAAATTTTAATAACCGGAACTGCAGGGTTTATCGGATTTCACACAGCTAAACGATTTATTAACGAAGGGTTTGATGTTATAGGACTCGACAGTATTAACGATTATTACGATAAGAACTTAAAATATGCCAGATTATCAGAAACCGGAATAATTAAAGATCAAATTCAATATGCGCAACTCACTCAAAGTGAAAAACATGAAAACTATAAATTCATAAAGTTGCAGATTGAAGACAAAGAAGAAATACTGAAACTTTTTGAAGAAGAAAAATTTGATTATGTATGTCATTTGGCTGCACAAGCCGGTGTTCGATACAGTATCGAAAATCCTTATGTGTATTTTCACAGTAATATTAACGGTTTTTTAAATATCATTGAAGCATGTAAAAGAAACACCATAAAGCATCTTGTATATGCCAGTAGCTCAAGTGTTTACGGGTTAAATAAGAAAATGCCTTTTTCAACTTACGATAATATTGATCATCCGATAAGTTTGTATGCTGCAACAAAAAAGTCTGACGAATTAATTGCACACGCATACAGTCATTTATTTAAAATCCCCACAACCGGACTGCGTTTTTTTACGGTTTACGGTCCGTGGGGAAGGCCCGACATGGCACTGTTTCTGTTCACGGAAGCGATGTTAAAAGATAAACCTATTAATGTCTACAATAACGGAGATATGATGCGCGATTTTACATATGTTGATGATATAACGGAAGGTATTTATCGAATAGTCCGGAAACCTGCAAAACCCGATCCTGATTGGTCAGCCGAAAAACCGAATCCGGCAACTTCTTCAGCACCTTATAAAATTTATAATATCGGTAACGGAAATCCCGTAAAACTTATGGATTATATTGAAGCTGCCGAAAAAGCACTCGACAAAAAAGCCGAAAAAAATTATATGCCTATGCAACCGGGTGATGTTCAAAAAACATTTGCTGATGTTAGTTCACTAACAAAAGATTTCGGTTATAAGCCGAATACAAGTATTAATACAGGTGTAAGTGAATTTATCAGATGGTATCGAAAATATTATAAGGTTTAAAAGCCGATAATTCATGAATAAAAGTAAATAACAAATAAATTCGTGGATTCACGACATAGTAAAAAAAGTAAATTCGTGAATTAGCCGTAAAAAATGAAAAAAATCTGTTTTGTCATACCGCGTACCTACTACCTGTTTAATCCTGAAGCAAAGAATGCTAAGGACAAAATCGGCGGAGCACAAAAACAAACCTATATTTTAAGCACGGCTTTGGCGGAAGATGAGAATTTTGACGTTCATTTTCTTGTCGCTGATTTCGGTCAAGCCGAATCAGAAGAAAAACAAAGTGTTAAACTTCATAAATCATTCAATTTTTCGGATAATATCTTTAAAAGAACTCGAAAACTTCTTAAAACTTTGAAAAAAATTAATGCCGAAACCTATATTTTCCGAACGGCTGATGTCGGAGTAGCATTCGCAATATTTTTTGTGCGAGTTTTTCTCAAAAGAAAGGTTGTTTATATGATTGCCGCCGATGCCGAAACAAACAAAGAGCGACAAAAAAAACATAACGGATTTTTTACGGCTTTTGCAATGCAATACGT
>JANTGL010000363.1 GCA_024762915.1 Bacteroidales bacterium
ATGTAATGTCGATTCCGGATACACATAATAAAGATAAATAAAACCCGTGAGAACCTGAACGGGAATGACCAATAATTTAAGCCCCAAATAAATTAAGCGTTGAAGCGGATTTAATTTATTATATCGTGTTTTTTTAGTAGGGTGAGGCGCACCTTTAAAAATTCCGGAAATGTAATATCGGAATTGTTCTTTCACAAATTTTGAAGTCGGAATATATTGTTTCCATTCACCGGTTACAAAATGCCAGAATATTGCAAAAATAATTAATATCAGGAATGCCCATCCGGCTGTATTATGCCATTTAACGGCATTCTGAAATCCCATTACTTTATACGAACTGTGAATTTCAAATCCGGTCAACATTAAGAAAAAAATCAATAAAGCTTGTGACCAATGCCAAAATCTTTCAAAACTCTTGTAAATATATGTTTGTTTTTTCACGATATTATTGTTTAAAAAATATATAGAATATAAATAATTTATGCGTCCTTTCGTTTAATAATTCTTATTGAAGTGTGGATAAGAACCGCGATTAAGGCAATAATAATTAAGATAATACCGCCCTTATCAACAATATTTGAACGGTCTCTTCCGGTTAAGTAAAAGTCATTAATATTTGCTAAACGGCTATTGTGAGAATGACAATCTGCACATGTTAAACTTTCTTCTTTCGGAGCTACCATATGGTTAATAGGCCAATACATTTCTGTTCTTGCAAAAGAGTATTTTCCGCTGTATGGCAATCCGACCGTTTTCATTCCTGTTTCGGCAGATTTATTCCAATCAAAATTTTTCCAATATGAGGTGCTGTCTTTTCCGAACAGATGAGGGATGATTAATGTTTGATTAACAGGGTCATATATTTGCCGGCCTCTTTCGACTTTGACAGGAAATATTTTTGCGGTAAGATCTGAATGAGAACCTTCCAAATGATTTAATTGTATCGGATTTATGGTGTCTGTTTTATCACCTTGCAGGTAATGATCAGCCTTACCGTTAAACCAAACGTATTCCGGATTGACATTTTTTTTCCAAACAAAAGAACCTTTCATTGTATGATAAATCATATTTCCTGCACTGTCTTTTTTAATAATCATAGTTCCGTCAGGATTAAATTTTCCGGCTGTAGACCAATCCCACTTCATTTTAGTCGGATTTACTTTAGCATATGTCGGAATATGACAAGTTTGACATGCAACTCTGTTTAAATGTCTGTTTAATGTTTGATTTAAGTGTGGTTTGTCGGTATGACATTCTTCACATGTTACATGATTTTTATTATGTGAAGAAACCGAATATAATTGACCGCTGATGATATGTCTGTCCGTTTTATGGCATTCAATACAAGACATGTTTTTGCCGTCAATACCCATATGGACATCAACTTCTTTAGTTACATCTTTTAATTCATTAGCAATATCTCCGTGTTTAACATTATTACCGCCGCCGCCGGTAAAATGACAAACGCCGCAATTCTCTCGAGTAGGTTTGCCGACATTTGCAGCTATAAGATTATAATCCGGAGGCAAGTATGTTTTTCCGCCGAAGACCTTTTTCTCTTTTACCGGATAACCTGCACCGGTCGGAAACTTTTTATAGGTACCTGTTCGATCGTGACAAACAATACAGTCAATGTTTTTCGGATTATGAAAATCAAAATTTTTATCTTTCCAACCATATCCTGCGTGGCAACTTGTGCATCTTCCCCAATTTGAAGGAATGGCAATACAAAAATTATTTAAGATATTTTTTTTCCCGATTGCGATTGTATCACCCTTTTTATTTACTGTTTTTTTCAGCCAATTCCAATGCGGCGATTTCATAAAATCCTTGTGCGTTAAATTATGACAAGATAAACATGCTTCTGTTAATTGATGCGGATTTTCAAATTTTTGTTTTAAGACTTCAAATTTACTGTGGTCTACAATCGGCAAGGTATCAACCTTATAATTTTGAAGCGGAACTTCTGTTTGAATTTCCTCTTTATGAAAGTAGACATTATATATTAAGGCAAATAACCAAGGCAGCATTATAAAAATAAAGGTTGCCAATAATTTTAAAAAATCATTTTTAGATTTAAAATGCTTCATATGTAAATTATTTTATGTGTTAAATTTTGAACAAAAATAGTGATATATCTTTTTGATGTCATCAGAAATAACTGTTTTGCAACACATTACACATTTTATAACGGTTCTAAATAAGGGTTTAATTAACAGTAAACCAACAAAATAAAAATGCAATATTTTCTTAAACATCTTTATATATGTTTATCCGGATGTCCGGATGGTGTGTTTTATAATAAAAATATTTAATTTTGATTAAAATTTAATGTGATATAAATCATATTTAAAAGTGATAAAAATGAAAACAACAAGACGTGATTTTATCAAAATTGGTTCGATGGGTGTCGGAGGGCTGGCTGTTGCTACATCTCCTTTATTAAACTGGGTCCCCGGCTTTTTGAAAGATGACAATGAGCTTCCGGATGATTCAAAATTGAAAAGAACAGCTACCTATTGTGAGGTTTGTTTTTGGAAATGTGCCGGATGGACCTATACGGATAAAAAAGG
>JANTGL010000364.1 GCA_024762915.1 Bacteroidales bacterium
ATATACCCCACAATGGGCACATCGGAATATGATCACATTATTCGTCATTCGGATGCAAAAATAGTAATTGTCGCTAAACCGGAACATTATCAAAGAATTGAGAATGCAGAAGTAATTACAGAAAAAAAACTCGGAATTTATTCTTTTGATAAAACAGAAGCTCCTAACTTATTTAACGATATTCTTAAAACAGGTGAGGAAAATTTTGAACAAAACAGCGGAAGACTTCAACAAATGCGTGCTGATGTCACAGAAAATGATATCTGTTCAATAATTTATACGTCAGGAACAACAGGAACTCCGAAGGGTGTAATGTTAACACATAAAAATTTTGTTTCAAATGTATTAGCACAAGAAGTTGTTGTCCCTGAGGGCGTTAATAAAGCAATTAGTTTTTTACCGCTTAATCATGTATATGAAAGAATTTTAAATTTACTGTTTACATATATCGGAATAAGTGTTTTTTATGCTGAAAGTGCTGATACACTGGTAGAAGATATTCAAGAAATAAAACCGGAAACATTTGCTACCGTCCCTCGACTTCTTGAAAAAGTGTATGATAAAATTTATGAAAAAGGAAGAGATTTAAAAGGCATAAAAAAAGGAATATTTTTCAGTTCTTTACGTTCTGCTCAAAAATACGAAGGGCATAAATCTCCCGGATTATTTCTTAAGGCGAAGTTAGCATTAGACAATAAACTTGTTTTTGATAAATGGCGTGAGGCACTGGGCGGAAATATCAAAGTCATTGTTTCCGGCGGTGCTGCATTACAACCTCGATTAGCTAGGGTTTTTAATGCAGCTAAAATTCCTGTTATCGAAGGATACGGTTTAACCGAAACTTCTCCCGTAATTTCTGTTAATCGTATCGGAGACATCAGACCGGGTACGGTAGGAAAATTATTAGAAACTTCAGAAGTTAAAATAGCTGATGACGGGGAAATTCTTTATAGAGGACCTTGTTTAATGAAAGGCTATTATAAAGACATAGAACGGACTGAAGAAGCAGTTGATGAAAACGGTTGGTTTCATACCGGAGATATGGGTGAATTAAACGGTGACATTTTAAAAATAACAGGCAGAAAAAAAGAATTGTTTAAGTTATCAACAGGGAAATATGTTTCACCGCAGTTGGTTGAAAACATTATGAAAGAATCATCTTTCATTGAACAATTAATGATTGTAGGTGAAAATGAACGCTTTTGCTCCGCATTAATTTCTCCGAATTTTAACCGCTTATTAAATTGGGCAGAAATACATGAGATTACTGCCGAAAACTATTTAGAATTAATAAAAAATCAACAAGTTATTGATAAATTTAAAGAGGAAATTCAAGAATTAAATTTTGATGTTGAAGAGACAATGAAAATTAAAAAATTTGCTCTGGTTTGCGAAGAATGGGGACCCGATACGGGTGAACTTTCTCCTACTTTAAAATTAAAACGTAATTTTATTCTTGAAAAATACGAAGAACGTATAAATTGGTTGTATGATAAATCTGAGAATGAAGGATATGTATTAAGCTGAGTTCGATCAGACCAAGAAATTACAGGTATAAAACAGGAAACTTTATTTCATTAAAGTTTCCTGTTTTATATTATCTTGCAACCTTTTAATTATTTTACATCATATAACATTGTTTAATTTAATATTTATTAATTATGAAAAAATTTGTTACTCTGATTTTTGCTTTGCTTGTAGTATTTTCTTCTGTTTTTGCACAAACCAATAAAGCAAAAATAATTTCATCAAAAGAAGATGCAACGACTTTAACTTTTAATTTAGATTCTTATAAATTTAAAGCGGTTCAAACTCCGAAAGGTAAATCATTAATTATTACAGGAGAAAATATGTCATCACTGTTAATAAAAGGTGCACCTGATTTACCGAAATATACCTGTTCTGTTATTATTCCCGATGCGGACAAAATGAAAGTTGAAATTATTTCTGAAAAATTCAAAGATTTTGACGAAAATTTCGTCATTGCACCCTCCAAAGGAAATTTCACAAGAGATATTGACCCCTCGTCAATTCCCTACACTTACAGTTCTGTTTATTCAAAAAATCAATTCTTTCCGGAACAATCTGTCAAACTCGGCAAACCGTATATTGTAAGAGATTATCGCGGACAAACAATTCAATTTTCTCCGATACAATATAATCCTGTTACTAAAAAAATCAGAGTTTATTCTGAAATAACCGTTAAAATTTCTTCAACAAAAACAACAGGTGAAAATATCTTTCACAGAAAAAGAAATAATAACATCGTTTCAAAAGAATATAACAATATTTATACACATCATTTTATAAATTATCAAAAAAACTCAAAATATACGCCTGTTGAAGAAGAGGGAAATATGCTTGTTATTTGTTATGATGATTGGACTTCTGCTATGCAACCTTTTGTTGACTGGAAAAACAAAATAGGAAGACATACCGAAATGGTTACCGTAACCGAAGCCGGCGGAACGGCTTCCGGAATAAAAACCTATGTTGAAAACTATTACAACACAAACGGTTTAACATACTTACTTCTTGTCGGAGATGCTGCTCAAGTACCGACAAACAGCGG
>JANTGL010000365.1 GCA_024762915.1 Bacteroidales bacterium
CCTTCCGATTTTAAGAATAATACGATAACAAAACCGGAATATCTTCCCGTTCCCGGTCTTTGGAATAAAGTAAAAAAAGATAAATCTGCCGGCGGATTAGGATACGGCACATATCGTTTACAAATTATCAATACGAAAAAAGATCAATTATACGGGATTAATCTAAATCGCGTTCAATCATCTTATAAAATATGGATTAATAATAAATTACTGAAAGAAAACGGAATTGTCGGAAAAAATAAAGAAACTTCAAAACCCGAATGGTCCTCATCCGATATTATTTTTAAAGCAAGCGGAGATACATCCCAAATCATATTACAAGTCAGTAATTTTTATCATAAAAAAGGCGGTATTGAACATTCCCCGACTTTTGCCGAAGCAAAAAAACTTAGTGAAAACGGATGGAACAGAGCTGCTTGGAATATTTTTTTACTCGGTATTTTTCTGATAATGGCAGTATACCATTTTGCAGCATTTTTATTCCGAAGAAACGATAAAACGAATTTATATTTTTCCTTGACTTTAATTTTTTCCGCACTGTTTTCAATGACCGTAGGAGAAATTTTACTTATGGATCTTATCCGGTCATTAAATTGGGAAATTTTAATTAAAACAAATTATATTTCAAATTATTTAAGATTATTATTCTTCTCATTATTTATTTATTACGTTTTTCCGAAAGAATTAAACAAACAGTTTATTAAAATACTAAGCTTTTTAATAACAGCTATAATAATTTTTATTATCGCCGTTCCTGCAATTATCTATACTAAAACCTTAATTTTATTCTTAATAATTACAGGTATTACCTTAATTTATATCATTTACGGACAAATTAAAGCTATCATAAATAAACGTCCCGGAGCTCTTTATTCTTTTATTGGTGTATTATTACTGCTGGGTACTGCCGTTAATGATATCCTGAAAGAATTACAGATTATTGATACAATTTCCTTAACTATTTTCGGTATTTTTATTTTCATTATTCTGCATTCATATTTAATTACGCTTCAAAATAATTTTGCATACAGAATAATCAAACGAATTATTGAAAATATCGGAATAAGAAGTAAAGTAAAAGATGTACTTTTTTCGGCAGAATCATTCGATTTAACAGCTCCTTTAAAAGCAATTTCTGAAGTAATTGAAACCGATCGCTCTTTAATTTTTACTTATTCCGAAAATGATTGGATTGCATCAAGTGAATATATTAAGAAAACAGACAGTGCTAAAGCAATACAAATTAAAGTATTTTCAGGGAAAGAAAATACAGCTTTCTCATCATTTAATGTAAAAAAAACAATTTCATCAAAAGAGCCTGCGTTTACCGTAGTGAACAATATCGTAAAAGCAAAAGATCTAAAATATTTCGAAAACTCGGGAATTTATTCCGTATTATCTTATCCGTTGATAAAGGATGACCATGTCGTCGGTTTGTTATATTTTGAAAATTTTAAAGGGAAGAAAAATTTTAATAAATTTACAATTGAAATCTTAGAAGATATCAAACCGCAAATTCTTGTATTTACGGGCAATTATACGGCATATAATAATTTAAAGAAACTTAATGCTAAATTAGAAAAAGAAGTTTATAATAAAACAAAAGAAATTGAAGCACGAACAGAAGAACTTAAAATATTGAGAAATAAACTGGAAAAACAAAATGCCCAAACGTTTAAAACTTCTCACGAATTACAAAAACAAACTGAAGAAATTAATGACGGAATTAATTATTCCGAGAAAATTCAAAAAGCACTTTTAACAGATAAAAAGAATCTTAAAAATTTCTTTCCCGAAAGTTTTATTTTTCACCAAACGACAAACAAACTAATCAGTACATTTTTTTGGTATCATCAAATCAATAATAATGAGATTATTTATGCTTCCGTAAATTCACAGGGGTCCGATGTAAGCAGTGCTTTAATTTCTATTTTAACAACACAACTTTTAAACGATATTATTATTTATAATCACAATTATTCTCCGAAAATTATTTTAAATCAAATTCAGGAAAATTTTGAAAAATATTCCGATAAAATCGGAGCTGTTGATATTGCACTTTTTTATTATAACAAAGAGAAACAAGAAATTTTATTTTCCGGTGCAAATCTTTCTCTGTTCTATTCTTATGAAAACCATTTGATTGAATATAAATCAAATGACGAACCCATGCAAGGTAAACTCGAGAATAAAAATTCAAAACGCTTCTTTTCAAATAAAAAAATAAACATAAAACCACAAACAAGTATATTTATTTGTGCCGGCAATATGGAATGTAATGACAAAAATTCAAAAAAAGCTTTGAATCAAAAAAAGGAACTTCTCAGTCAATTAACTAATATCACTGATTATAAAGATGATATATTAAAGGAGAAATTTCAAGATTTTTTCTCTAACACACAAAAAGAAGATATTTTAATTACGGGAATAAAATTCTGACATGCTCAAGAAAAAAAGAACATATTACGGGATTCTGTTTTTTACGATTTTTAATTTAATTGTATTTAAAAGTGAGGGTCAGCATACTGCAACAGAAGGGAAACTTGATTTAAGCTCCTTTAATTTTAA
>JANTGL010000366.1 GCA_024762915.1 Bacteroidales bacterium
TCAAAAAGCTCAAAAATCAAACGGTGCTTGGCCTTGGTTCGACGGAATGCCGGAAAGTCGCTACATTACGCAACACATTGTGACCGGAATGGGTCATCTGGACAAACTCGGCGTAAAATCCGTACGTCAAGATGCAAAAACATGGTCGATGCTGAAAAAAGCCGTTGCATATACGGATGTACGAATTAAAGAAGATTACGATGAACTGAAAAGATATGTCAAAAAAGAAGATTTGCCGAAAAATCATTTAAGCAATACGGCAATTCAATACCTTTACGGTAGAAGCTATTTTAATGATATTCCGATACCGAAACGTTCACAAGAAGCATATGATTATTACATCAGTCAAGAAAAAAAATATTGGCTTTCGCAAAGTAAATACATGCAAGGCATGATTGCTCTGGCACTTTTCCGCAAAGGCGAAAAAGAAGTTCCTTCGGATATTGTGAAATCGTTAAAAGAAAAATCAACAGAACATGATGAAATGGGTATGTATTGGAAAGATAATGTAAGCGGTTGGTATTGGTATCAGGCACCCATTGAGCAACAAGCATTGATGATTGAGGTTTTCGATGAAGTTGCAAATGATTTGATATCGGTAAACGATATGAAAATATGGTTGCTGAAACAAAAACAAACACAAGATTGGAAAACAACCAAAGCAACAACCGAAGCCGTTTATGCATTATTAATGCGCGGAACTGATTGGTTAGCAAGTGATAAACAAGTTGAAATAAAAATTGCAGGTAAAAAATTCGACCCGAAAAAACACGAGGATGTAAAAGTTGAAGCCGGAACCGGTTATTTTAAAACATCGTGGAGCGGAAAAGAAATAAAACCCGAAATGGGAAATATAACCGTAAAAAAATCGGATGAAGGGGTCAGCTGGGGGGCCATGTACTGGCAATATTTTGAAGACCTTGACAAAATAACACCGCACAATACACCCTTGAAATTGAAAAAGCAATTGTTTATTGAAAAATTAACCGAAAGAGGCAAAATAACAGAACCGATTTCCGATAAGGCAATATTACATATCGGCGATAAAGTAATCGTTCGTATTGAACTTCGCGTTGACCGCAGAATGGAATACATCCACATGAAAGATATGCGAGCAAGCGGTTTTGAACCGATTAATGTCATTTCACGTTACAAATGGCAGGACGGTTTGGGTTATTATGAAACAACCAAAGATGCCTCAACCAATTTCTTTATGGAATATTTACCTAAAGGAACGTATGTATTTGAATATCCGCTTCGCGTAACCCACGAAGGTGATTTCTCAAACGGAATTACCACTATACAATGTATGTATGCTCCGGAATTTACGGCACATTCGGAAGGTGTGAGAGTTGATGTTGTTAAACAATAGTTATTTTTTGAACTTTTATCAATAAATAGTATTTTTGATATTTTATAATCTAAATCAAATATTATGAAAACAAAGCATTTAATTTTAACGGTTTCAGTTCTCGGAATAATGACATTATTCTCTTGTAAGGACAAATCAGCGTTTGAACAACCGACAATTGACGTAAAAGGTTTTTCACTTCAGGAACTTCCGGGTGAATATACGAATTTAAATGTCGATATAGAATTAACAAATAACGACAGTCGTGAAGCAACAATTGCAGATGCCTCTTATCAGGTTGTAATAGAAGGTGCGACTTCCGAAAACATGACTGCCGATATTAATAAAGAGATTTTAGTCGGCACACCTCTTAAATTGACATTACCTTTGACTTTAAAAACAAAAGATGCCATTCAATTATTAGCAAAATTAGATGCCGGTCAGCAACTGGATTATTCCGTAACCGGAACGTTTCATGCCGATGAGCCGATTATCAAACGGTTTGATTTACCGATTGATGTTCAAGGAACAGCAAATGTTGACGTCGGTTATGAAGATTTTTACAAACAACCTGATGTTACCGTTACCGATTTAAGTGTTTCTTCTTCGGGAGATGATGTTTCAGGATATACTTATAATTTTGATGTCAGTTGTGACGTAAAAAACAACGACACCAGAAGTGTCAGTACGGATGAAATTGAATATACGGTTACAATTGCCGGATTAACTTCCGAAACACATTTATATTCCGATACATACACCTACAATTTCTCTGTTGACGGCGGAGCAACAACTTCTTTAACATTACCCGTAACATTAAATTTAAATGCTTCTCAAAAAACAGATTTAGATAATGCCATTGCTTCGGGAACCGTTAATTATTCTGTTGAAGGAACATTTCATGCTGTTGAAGTTGACGGTTCTCCGACTGATTTTTTACTTCCTTTATACCTCACCGGAAGTATTTCTGTAGGAGATATGTTCGAACATCCGGATATAAAAGTTAACACAATTGACGGAACATATACGATTGTCGGCTATCCTGTTCCTACCGGATATATTTTCGATTTGAATTGCAACACAACCGTAACAAATAATGATACAAGAAATGCTGTTATTGATGAAATTGTATATACGGTTACAACCGAAGGAGTTGTCTCGGAAACTCATTATTATACCGATACCTATTCATCAG
>JANTGL010000367.1 GCA_024762915.1 Bacteroidales bacterium
CAGGGTCATCCGAATTGTTATGGAAACCCGATATTTCTTTTAATCCTGAAAATTACGTAACCAAACAAGTTTTTTATGAAAGTAAGGACGGTGCAATTGTTCCGATGTTTATTGTTTATAAAAAGGGGATGAAATTAAACGGAAAAAATCCGACTTATTTGTACGGTTACGGCGGATTTAACAGAAGTTTAAAACCGATGTTTTATCTTGAAAATTTAATTTGGTTGGAAAACGGAGGAATTTATGTTCATACGAATTTAAGAGGCGGAGGTGAATACGGTGATAAATGGCATAAAGCCGGAATGAAAATGAATAAAAAAAATGTATTTGATGATTATATAGCCGCTGCTGAATATTTGATTAAAGAAAAATACACATCAAGTGATTATTTGGCTTTATCGGGAACTTCAAACGGCGGTTTGTTGGTTGCTGCAACGATTACTTTGCGACCCGATATAGCAAAAGTTGCTCTGCCGACTGTCGGTGTTACGGATATGTTGAGATATCAAAAATTTACATCCGGTGCCGGATGGGCTCGTGAATACGGAACATCTGATGAGTCGGAAGAAATGTTTAAGTATCTTTTGTCTTATTCCCCGCTTCATACGGTAAAAGAAGGTGTTGATTATCCGGCAACTTTAATTGCAACTGCCGATCATGATAATCGCGTTGTTCCTGCTCATTCATTCAAATATGCGGCAACATTACAAGCAAAATCAAGCGGTAAAAATCCGATTTTAATCAGAATTGAAACAGATGCCGGTCACGGCGGCGGGACACCGATTTCTAAATTAATCAATCAAGTAGTTGACCGATTTGCATTTACATGGTATAATATGGGAATTAATCCCTATGCAAAAAAATAATTGCTTATTTTACGTTAATAACTTTTTAAAACAATCTTATTTAAAAGACCTGATAATTTCTAAATTTGTCAGGTCTTTTATTTTTTATGAATGGATTATAATTTTATTGTCATAGAAGGAAATATTGGTGCGGGTAAAACAACTTTATCGAAAAAAATAGCCGAAGAATATAACGCAAAACTTATTCCCGAGGAATTTGCCGAAAATCCTTTTTTGCCGAAATTTTATAAAAACCCCGATAAATATTCTTTTCCGCTTGAATTATCTTTTCTTGCCGATCGATTTCACCAGTTGAATAAAGAAATTCGTCATCGCGATTTGTTCAAATCTTTTATTATTGCCGATTATTATTTTACAAAGTCCTTGATTTTTGCAAAAAATACTTTAAAAGATGACGAATATAAACTTTACCGAACTATTTTCGATATCATTTATTCTTCGCTTCCTAAACCGGATTTATATGTTTATTTATATTCAGATATCGAGAATTTATTGAGAAATATAAAAAATCGCGGTCGAGATTACGAAAAAGATATTTCATCCGATTATTTGCAAAAAATTCAAAACGGTTATTTTGAATATATGAAGCAACATCAAAATGAGTTTAAATTTCTTGTGATTGATACAAATAACATCGATTTTGTAAAAAATCCGGAAGATTATAAAAAAATAACGGATACGATTTTTGAAAAAGAATATGAAATCGGAATTAACAGGGTTATTTTGTAGGGTTTCCCAAATATTTATGTATTACTTCCGAAAATTCTTCAAAAACTTTTGAATTTGACGCAACAATTTCTCGTCCGAAAAGATAATTATCCCCGAAATTAAAATCAGAAACTTTTCCGCCGGCTTGTTGCACGATGAAAGCTCCGGCAGCCACATCCCAGGGGCTTAAACCGAATTCGTAGAAAGCTTCCAAACGACCGCAGGCAACATAAACCAAATCGGTAGCTGCACTGCCTAATCGTCGAATTCCGTGAGAATGTTTCATAAAATATTCCAAACTTTCTAAAATGGGTTTGTTTTCTGAAAAATCATAATACGGAAAACCGGTTGCTACCAAGGAATTGGCAAGTTTATCTGTTTCGGTAACTTTGATTTCTTGCCCGTTTAAATATGCCGGAGAATTCTTTCGTGCATAAAAACATTCGTCTTTGCCGACTTCATAAACAACTCCCACAACAATTTCATCATTTTCTTTTAATGCAATACTAACGGCAAACGGTTCCAATCCGTGAATAAAATTTGTTGTTCCGTCCAGCGGATCGACAATCCAATTAAAGGTTTCTGCTTGTTCGGTTTCGGTTCCTTCTTCCGTTATAAATCCGGCTTCCGGTAAGACATCTTTCAGAACTTCAACAATCATCTTTTCGGAAGTCTTATCAACATACGTAACCAAACTGTTTAAGCTTTTTGTTTCAATATTTCCGGAATTTATTTTTCCTTTTTCTTCACGAATAAAATTTCCGGCTTTTTTTGAAATTTCAATAACTTGTTTGCAAATATCTTCGTAATTAATCATATCCGAATACTATTTAAGCTCACTATGTTCAATTTCAACAGTTTCAGGTGAGGCAGAATTACCGAATTTTTCAATTATTTTATCTTTCCTTTTATACAAAATGATTATTGCAACAGTCCCTGCAAGAACCATTAAAGTTGAAAG
>JANTGL010000368.1 GCA_024762915.1 Bacteroidales bacterium
AGAAACATTCCCAATTTCATTTTCCACATGTTCCCTTTCCATTTAATATAATTCGGAAACATAAACGGCAAGGGATACACAAAATTAGGCGCAATATTCCCCAAAATACGTCTTTCCTGAAGCGACTCTCTCACAAGTTTGAATTCCATATTTGCCAGATACCGCAAACCCCCGTGAATAAGTTTGGATGTAGCGGCAGAAGTTGCTCCTCCGTAATCTTTTTTTTCAAAAAGGGCAACTTTAAGTCCTCTGCCGGAAGCCGCATAGGCAACCGCTGCACCGGTAATACCTCCGCCGATTATTATCAAGTCAAATTCTTGGTTTTGGTGTTCTTCGATGTAACGTTTTAATTTCATTATCCTTAAAATAATATTAAACAATAAAAATAGTTTATATCTCCGTGAAAACAAAACAATTTTGTAACTTTGTACTGAAATTAGTATAACTATGAGAACTATTACAATACATAAAGGTTTTAATTTTGAGAAAACAGAATTTCAAGATTTGGATGAATTAATTGATTATTTAAATGAAAAAGACCTTTTTATTTCTGATGAATTTGATGCTGAACTTGACAGAAGATATAATGAATTAAAGTCAGGTAAAATTAAAGGTATTAATATTTCTGAAGCAAAAGAGAAGTTTTCAGAAAAATATAATATTAATTTATAAAATATAAATTTCATCCGTTTGCAATAGAAGAAATTGAAATTAGTGCAGATTGGTATAATAAAAAAAGTACCGCTCTTAGTAAGAAATTTGTTAAACAAGTTTTTGAAACAGTTGATTTTATATCCAAAAATCCTAAACTTTACCATAAAATTAAAGGTGAAAAAAGAGCTGCCAAAATAAAAAACTTTCCGTTTTCAATTATATATATTGCAGATAATACAATTGTTTTTATTGTTTCCGTCTTTCATCATTCAAGAAATCCGAATATTCGGAAAAAACGATAAGCTCGGTTCAAACATAGAAAAATAATTAAATTTGCAGAAATTTTATATCAATTGAAAAAAGTAGTTGTAGGTTTATCGGGTGGCGTTGATTCCAGTGTAGCGGCATATCTTCTGAAAGAACAAGGATATGACGTTCATGCCGTATATATGATTAATTGGCATGATACCGAAGGCGTTATTGAAGGCAGTTGCCCGAGTGATGATGATGTTTTGGTGGCTCAATTGGTTGCCCGAAAATTGGATATTCCTTTTGAAACGGTTGATTTCAGCGAATTGTATGCCAAACGCGTTGTGGATTATATGTTTTCGGAATATGAAAAAGGGCGAACACCCAATCCGGATGTTTTGTGTAACAGGGAAATAAAATTTGATGTTTTTTTGGAAAAAGCATTAGAACTCGGAGCCGATTTGGTTGCAACGGGGCATTATTGCAGAAAAGAAACTATCGAAAAAGACGGAAAACAAATTCATCGCTTGCTTGCCGGAAAAGATAATAATAAAGATCAAAGTTACTTTTTGTGTCAATTATCTCAAAAGCAGCTTGAAAAAGCATTATTTCCGATCGGCGAATTACAAAAATCGGAAGTAAGAGAAATTGCTGATAAAATGCATCTTGCCAGTGCACACAAAAAAGATTCGCAAGGCATTTGTTTTGTCGGGAAAGTTGATTTGCCGACTTTTTTGCAACAAAAATTACAAAGTAAACCGGGTGATATAATTTTAATTCCCAGTGATTATAAAGAATTTGATAAAATAACTGATTATCAAAATTTACCTTTGCCGGAACAATTAAAACTTCTTTCGGAACCTTATTTTTACAATCCGGAAGCCGGAAAAATTGTAGGGAAACATCAAGGCGCACATTTTTATACGATAGGGCAGAGAAGAGGCCTGGGCGTAGGCGGATTGAAAGAACCGCCCTTTGTTTTGGCTGTTGACGTTGAAAAAAATATTGTTTATATCGGCGAAGGCAAACAACATCCGGGCTTATTTCGGAAAGCTTTATTTATTTCAAAAGATGAAGTTCACTGGGTGAGACCCGATTTGAAGGTCGAATCTGGTAAATCGTTGAGAATTTCTGCACGCATACGTTACCGTCAACCCTTGCAGGATGCAATTTTATATATGAAAGAAGAAGGCATTTATTTGGTTTTTGAACAAAAGCAAAGGGGAATAACTTCAGGGCAATTTGCCGCATTTTATATAGCTGACGAATTAATAGGATCGGGAGTAATTGAATAAAAAGAGAGACAATCCGAAAAACTGTCTCTCTATATGTAAGATAGTTTTATTCTTGTTCAGCTAAAAAGCGTTCGGCATCAAGTGCAGCCATACAACCTGATCCGGCAGCCGTAACAGCTTGACGATAAATCGAATCTTGAATATCTCCGGCAGCAAAAACACCGGGAACATTTGTTTTTGAAGTACCGGGAACAGTTTTAATATAACCGATTTCATCCGTTTCCAGAAAATCCGAAAATAATTCAGAGTTTGGTTTATGACCGATAGCTACAAAATATCCGTCAATGTTTATTTTAACTTCCTTTTCATCTGCTTCACCTTTTCTCTTTATTAAAGT
>JANTGL010000369.1 GCA_024762915.1 Bacteroidales bacterium
TGTTCTTTAAGACCGAATGAAGATAAATTAACATACTCTGCTGTGTTTGAGTTGGATAAAGATGCAAATATTCACAAACAATGGTTCGGAAGAACAATCATTAATTCCGACAGACGTTTTAATTATGCCGAAGCACAAGAAATTATTGAAACCGGAAAGGGTGATATGACAAAAGAAATTACCGAACTTAACAAACTCGCTAAAAAACTTCGGAATAAAAGATTCAAAAACGGTTCTGTTTCGTTCGAACGCATTGAAGTAAAATTTAAACTTGACGAAAAAGGGAAACCGCTCGGTGTTTATTTCAAAGAAGCCAAAGATTCAAATCATTTGATTGAAGAATTTATGCTTTTGGCAAATAAAAAAGTTGCCGAATTTGTCGGACAAACATTGAATAAACCGTTTATCTATCGTATTCATGATGAACCCGATATTGAAAAACTCCACTCTTTTTCTAATTTTATTAAACAATTCGGATACGAATTCAAATTTAAAAATGAAACTGAAATTTCCGCATCTTTAAATAAACTTCTGGAAGAAGTGAAAGGGAAATCAGAACAAAATATGATTGAACAACTTGCCGTAAAATCAATGGCAAAAGCCGAATATTCTGCCGATAATGTCGGACATTACGGATTGGCTTTCAGTTTTTATACGCATTTCACGTCTCCTATTCGTCGTTACCCCGATATGATGGTGCATCGTTTATTAACACATTACCTTAATAAAGGAAAACCTGCAATGACTAATGAGTTAAACGAAAAGTGTAAACATGCTTCCGATATGGAACGTGTTGCGGTAATGGCTGAACGCGCTTCAATAAAATACAAGCAAGCCGAATTTATGCAAGATAAACTTGGTTCAATTCATGTTGCTGTTATTTCGGGAGTTACGGAACGAGGTTTATATGTTGAAATTAAAGAAACAAAAATTGAAGGCATGATAGCCATGCGTGATTTAGATGATGATTTTTACGTTTTTGACGAAGCGGATTATTGTATTACGGGTGAACGCAGCAAAAAGAAGTTCCGACTCGGAGATGACATAAAAGTTCAATTGGTAAAAGTTAATTTGCAAAGCAGAACTTTGGATTTTGTACCTGCGGAAGATTTTTAATCGTTATTTTATTACCGGATAATAAATTTGCAGCGAATTATATTATCTTTGACAGAAAAGTTGTTTTATGTCTGTTTTATTTTTCGGAATTATCCTTTTAGCCGGATATATCTTGTCTGTTTTTGCCGACAAATTCGGATTTCCGAAAATAGTAGGATATTTAACTGCCGGATTATTACTTAATCCTCAGGTTATTAACTTTATTCCGCCGGAATTTATTGCAATTACAAAACCGGTAACAAGTTTTTGCCTGGCATTTATTACTTTTGAAATAGGCAGCAGTTTTTCTGTAAAAGAATTAAAAACAACCGGCAAAAAATATTTCAAACTGGCTTTTTTCGAATCTTTCGGTGCCTTTTTGTTTATTTTTATCGTCTTTTTTATCATCAGTACTTATATTTTGCCGTTTTCGGTAACCGGTGTTGCCGTTTCTGTTGCATTCAGTCTGTTGCTGGCTTCTCTCGGTGCCCCGACCGACCCGTCGGCAACATTAGCGGTAATACACGAATACAAAGCAAAAGGTCCGGTTACAAATGCCGTTCTCGGTGCCGCAGCATTTGATGATATTATCACCTTAATTTTATTCAGTTTCAGTATCTCAATATCTCACGCACTTCTTGGCGAACAAGATACTTCATTTTTTCATGTTTTATATACCATCGCTTATAAAATTATAGGAGCTGTATTAACCGGCATCATTTTCGGCATTATCTTTAATAAAACAACAGAGTTTTTTAAAGTTAACGAGAAAAAATCATTAATGATTTTATTTTTTGCATTCCTGTCACTGACATTCGGTCTTGCATTGTTTTTAAAATTTGACGAACTGTTTTCGACACTGACATTAGGATTTGTTATCCGAAATTTTAATAAATCCGAAAAAAAGATCATGCAAATCACGGAACATGCACTTGAAGATTTATTTTTTCTTATCTTTTTTGTTTTCAGTGCTCTGAATTTCAGTTTTGAAAGTATCAGCTTCCGATTACTGATATTAATTTCCGTTTTTATTTTATTACGAATGACGGGGAAATATCTCGGAATGAACGGCGGATCCAAATTATTAAAAATGCCCGGGGAAGTCAGAAAATATGCTTTCGGAGGACTTATTCCGCAAGGCGGTATCGTTCTCGGTTTATCATTAATGATTATGAATCAATCCGAATTTAAACCCTTTTCAAATTTATTGGTCGGAATAATTATGGGTGCAACCATTATTCATGAATTTGTCGGTCCGTTTATTTCAAAAATAGTTTTAAGAAAAGCAAACGAGTTGAATGAAAAATAAAAAAGACAGTATCGTTTTAAAATACTGTCTTTCCTTTTTTAATTATAATAATATATTAAATATAATCCGTCACAATTTTCAACCCTTTGTCTTCCAATTCTTTCATTATACTTTTTATTAATGC
>JANTGL010000370.1 GCA_024762915.1 Bacteroidales bacterium
ACGGTGTTTGGAATTATGCCGATACAAATGATTTGAATACCGATCAAATGTTTGCCGGAAATTTGACTTACAAAGTGTTAAGTTCGGAACCCGAAACCATTATTCCGCATTTATTTGCAGGATTTGACCCGAATTTTCATAAAAATGCACAAAAAAATGACATTCTTATTGCCGGAGATAATTTCGGTTGCGGAAGTTCGCGCGAACATCCTGCCGTCGGTTTATCGTATCTCGGAATTAAAGCGGTAATCGTAAAATCTATTAATCGAATTTTTTACCGTTCTTCAATTAATCAGGGTCTATTGCTGATTGTCCATCCCGAAGCAGTTGAAGCTTATAAACCGGGAGATAAAGTTGATATTGATTTTGATAATTCAAATATTACCGTAGGAGGAAAGCAATTTAATTTTGCTCCCTTACCGGAAAAATTAATGCAAATTATTAAAAAACACGGACTGGTAAATTGGATTAAAGAACAATAAGCAATCTCTGTTACTGAATATCATCTGTCAACAAAAAAGTATTTGTTTGACAGAAAACTATCGACTGTTGACTGCAGACTGCCAACTGCATCATTACCGTCTTCTGTAATTATTTGACGAATGCGTGTTTCCTTGTTTCTTTTTTCGATTTTCAAAAAACGCTTGTTTTCGTTTTTGTTTTTCTTTTTCGAATTCCTTTTTTTCTGCCCGGCTCATCGGCTTATCCGTTTGAGGAAAAGGATTATCGTTAACAACATTAATACGTTGTTTAATTAATTTTTCAATATCTTTTACATATACATTTTCTTCCGGCTCACATATTGAAATTGAATTTCCGTCTTCACCGGCTCTTCCAGAACGTCCTATTCTGTGAACATAATCTTCCGCAACATTAGGGATATCGTAATTTATAACATATTTCAGCTTCTGAATATCAATTCCTCTTGCAGCAATATCTGTAGCAACTAAAACTCTGATTTCACCGGTTTTAAATTGTTTTAAAACTTTTTGTCGATTATTTTGAGCTTTATCGCCGTGAATGGCTGCCGAATTTATTCTGTGCTTTTTTAGATTTCGAGCAATTTTATCGGCACCGTGTTTTGTTCTTGAAAATAATAATACTTGCTCATTTTCAATACCTTTAAGAATATGCAGCAGCAAATCTTTCTTGCTTGATTTATTGGTATAATAAACATATTGCAAAATGGTTTCGGCAGTGGAAGAAACCGGACTGACTTCTATTTTCTTCGGGTGTGTTAATATTTTAGAGGAAAGTTCCACAATGGATTTGGGCATGGTAGCCGAAAAAAATAAAGATTGTCTGTTACGCGGAAGTAATTTTAATAACTTTCTTATATCGTGAATAAATCCCATATCCAGCATTCGATCAGCTTCGTCTAAAACAAAAATTGACAGGGAAGACAGGTTAACAAACCCTTGATTAATTAAATCCAACAATCTTCCCGGTGTTGCCGTTAAAATATGCACGCCGCTCCTTAATTTATCTGTTTGACGACCTTGTTTTACACCGCCGAAAATAACCGTATGTTTAACATTAGTATATTTTCCGTATTCTCGGATATTATCATCGATTTGTATGGCTAATTCTCTGGTAGGAGTAACAATCAGAGCTTTTATTTGTGCTTTTCCTTTTTGTTGTCCGGTAGTTTTATAGATAGATTGAATAATCGGTATGGCAAATGCCGCCGTTTTTCCGGTTCCTGTTTGTGCACTGCCCAATACATCATTTCCTTCTAAAATAACCGGAATTGCTTTTTCTTGTACGGGTGTGGGATTGAGATATTTTTTATCTTTCAGAGCCCTTAAAACCGGCTCTGTTATGTTCATGTTTTCAAATTTCATTTATTGTATAATTTTGTTTACCTGAAAAAAATAAGGGAGGGTATTTATTGTCGGTAAGATTTTAATTGGGTACAAAGATAGGTATAATATTGACACATTTCATATTTTAAAAGAAATGTTTCTCATTATTTGCTACTTTTGTAAAAATTACGTTAAAAATCAATCAACTAAATTTGTAAGTCAAAAATGTTCACACTTATACAATTACAGGAAATTATTTCAGAAAAAATTCAATCATTAAACTTTGACAAAGAACCCAAAGGATTATATGAACCGATTAGTTATACACTGGCATCCGGGGGAAAACGCATTCGTCCGGCTTTGGTTTTGGCTGCTTGTAATTTATTTACCGATAATATTGAACCGGCGTTGCCGATTGCTGCGGCTTTTGAAGTTTTCCATAATTTTACGCTTTTGCACGACGATATCATGGATAATTCGCCGGTAAGGCGTAATAAACCGACTGTTCATAAAAAATGGAACAGCAATACGGCAATTCTTTCAGGTGATGCAATGATGATAAAAGCATACGAATTACTGTCTGATTTACCGGCTGATTTATTGCCGAAAATATTAAAATTGTTTAACAAAACTGCCTTGGAAGTTTGTGAAGGACAACAATATGATATGAATTTTGAAAATTGTGATAATGTTTCCGAAGCCGATTATCTGAATATGATAA
>JANTGL010000371.1 GCA_024762915.1 Bacteroidales bacterium
AAATCAAAAGTAAGCGGATTAGACGAAATAAAAATTACGCATAAACAAATTGCCGAAGAAGTGGGAACGGCCAGAGAAGTCGTCAGTCGTATTCTTAAAAAATTAGAAACAAACAATCAAATTGTTCAAGGAAAAGGTTATGTTAAACTTTTATCCTGAATTTGAATATAATAAAACGAAATTCAATAAACTGTAATTTATTGTATATCAATAGCCCCATGCTTTAGCTCGGGGATAGAAATTTCTCGTCAGATATGAAATTTGATAAATTTTGTAAATTAAAATACAAAATTTATCAAATTTCATTGGTCTCGGGTTCCCAAGTACCCCGAGTTAAAACTCGGGGCTAGTTATTCAACTGAGGATCTGTATAATATATAATTTCTTATATTGAAAACATGTTTTAAAATAATAACCCGTTATTTCAAATATAGATTTTTCCATTCTTGAAAAAAATCAGGCATATTAAGTTCCAATTCACGATTTTTATTCATAAATATTTGAATGGTGCTTGCCGTAAGAATTAATTCATTATCGGATTTTCTGCGAATTTCGTAATCAAAACAAATTTTTGCGGCCGGGGTATCCTTTAAAGTTGTTTTTATTATGATTTCATCTTCATAAAACAATTGATTTTTATAATCAATGTCTAATTTCACCAAAGGTATCATAAATCCGTGTTTTTTAAACACATCCATATATGAAATACCGTATTTTTTACCGAATGCTTCGCGCCCGTCTTCCAAATATTTCACATAACTTCCGTGCCAAACAATCCCCATAGAATCAACTTCGCTGAAACGAACTTTAATTTCTGTTTCATGAGATAATGATTTACCTGTATGTAATTTATTTTTTTTCAATGTTAGTTCTTTATCTTTTACAGAGACAGCTTGCGGCTGTCTCTACTAATTAAAATTTACTTTTTACATCGTAAAATCGTATGACTGACACCCACATTTTCAATAATTTCAACTACTCGCAAACCGGCTTTTTCGGTTAATCGCACCATATCTTCCGAATGATACATACGACTGTTTCCGTTAGCAATACAGGTAAAATACAAAGAAGTAGCATGTAAACTGTATGTTGAAGCTTCAAATCGTTGTTTATCCCAAAGCGTTTCCATAATATACAATTCGGCATGCTCATCCATTGCATTGCGTGCATTACTGATAAGATTAACGACTTCTTCTTCCGAAAAGCAATCTAAAAACTGGCTCATCCAAATAATATCATACCCTTTAGGATAAGGTTTTGAAAAATCCAATAAATTAATCGGGTGACCGTTAATTCTGTCCTCAAAACCGGCTTCTTTAATATTTTTTTCGGCATCTTTTAATTGACCGGGTAAATCTAAAATAGTTATTTTAACATCTTTATTATAATTCGCACATTTTATTGCAAATTTTCCCGTGTTTCCGCCGATATCCATTATTTTTTTCGGATTATTTTTAAAAAGAACAGGCATCACTTCAGGAAAAGAATCATCCGAATAATAATGATCAAAACCAAACCATGATTTTCGAAATTGGTCCGGCATTTCGGCAAGCGCTTCGTAAACAGTTGCCCAAGAGCCGAATTCTTCATGCAATCCGGAGGGTTTACCTTCTTTTATTGCTTCCTGAAGATGAAAAAAACCTTTGTAATTCACATCATGCGTAAAATCGGTATTAACTCGTGTAAGTTTATCTGCAATCATAAAATATCCGGTTTTAGTAAGGAAATATTTATCAGCTTTTACCATCACCATTTCCAAACTTAAACCGGCTTCTAACAATACCAATGCACCGTATTCCGAAATACCCGCTTTTTCGGCAATTTCTTTTACTGTTTTTCCGTTTTTTTCACGTCTTAAATAAGATAATATACCAAAATCTCTTAAGGCCTTAGCAGCTTGAAACATAATGGGTGCAAAAGCAATTTTTTGTGCATCTGTCTTCGCTTGTAATGCGGATTTATCATCGTTACCGTAATTTCTTGCCATTTTATAAAGTTAAATATTTAATAATAAAAGTTTTAAATTAAATCTATGTTTTCCAGAAGTTGTAAAAATTGAACCATTGAGTCGGATATTTTTTTATCATTTTTTCAAGTTCGTCAACATATTTCTTTTGTTTTATAATTATTTCTTCTTTACGTTTTTTAATATTTCCGGGATAATCGATATCAATCGGTTTCATCGCAAAAAAGTGATAATGTTTATTTTTTTCACGAAAAGCTGTTGCAAATGAAACAGGGACTTTATATTTTGCAGCTAAATGAAACGGTCCGGTCGGGAATTTTGCATTTTTACCGTAAAATTCTTGTTCAACCGTATCAGCACCTTCCGTAAAGCGGTCTCCGTGCATTACAAGGATCCCCTTATTTTTCAATACCTCATTTATTTTAGTCATATGGGAACCGTCTTCTTTTAAAGGAATTATTTCAACTTTATTCTCTCCTTCCGTTACTTTTAAAAAATCTTTAATATTCTCATTTTCAGCATCAAGCATTAAGATATAAATAACGCCCTTATAACGTTC
>JANTGL010000372.1 GCA_024762915.1 Bacteroidales bacterium
TTGGTTTGAAGAAGCAAAAGATATTGACAGCAACTTATTGGTCGAATTCGGAACCGAAATGAACGGCTTTTGGTTTTCGTGGAACGGAACGTATTACGGAAAAGGAACAACCGACGGCTACGGTGATACAACTTATCCCGACGGTCCCGAAATTTTCCGCGATGCCTACCGTCACATCATTGATATTTGCAATGAAGTCGGTGCCGATAATATCACTTGGTTTTTTCATTTTGATGTAAATAATGACCCGGAAGAAGATTGGAACGACCCCGTATTGTATTATCCCGGAGATGACTATATCGACTGGCTCGGAGTAAGCACCTACGGTCCTTTCCAAAGAGGTGACAAATACAATGATTTGCTGCCGGAAGATTTACTCGAAAAAGCACACAAAAAATTTGAAGAAATTTCAAAAAATAAACCTTATGCCGTTCTGGAATTCGGCGTAACAGAATTATAAACTTAATGATTTCAAAACATCCTTCAGGATTTTTGAACATCACCACAAACATAAACTATGGACAATTTCAAAGAAAAATTAAAAGATATAAAAGCATTTGTATTTGATGTGGACGGCGTTTTCTCGGAAAATATCGTACTTCATACCGACGGAGAACTTACCAGACACATGAACGTAAAAGACGGTTTTGCCGTTAAAACGGCTGTTGATAAAGGTTTTATCGTAGGGATTATTTCCGGCGGCAATTCCGATTCGGTCAGAAAACGTTTTAAAGATTTGGGTGTTACCGATATTTATCTTGCCTCGCACAACAAACTTGAAGATTATGAAGATTTTTATATGAAATACGATTTAAAGCCCAAACAAATTCTTTATATGGGAGATGATATTCCTGATTATGAAGTGATGAAACTTTCGGGTTTGGCAACTTGCCCTGCTGATGCCGTTGAAGAAATTCAAGGCATTGCTCATTACATTTCCGATAAAGACGGCGGAAAAGGCTGTGTAAGAGATGTTATTGAGCAAGTGTTAAGAGCACAAAAAAATTGGTTTAATTTATAATACATTTTAATGAGTTTAAAACTAAATACTTGCCTTTCACCTGCTCTTTACGAATATTATGCAGAAAAAAACACAATTATCGTAATGGTTGATGCAATACGTGCAAGCGCATCAATATGCACCGCATTTGAAAATGATGTTCAATTTATTGTCCCCGTTGCAGAAGTTGAAGAAGCAAAAAATTACAAATTACAAGGATATAAAATTGCCGGTGAACGTAACGGCAAAAAACTCGAAGGTTTTGATTTCGGAAATTCGCCTTTTAACTTTACGGAAGAAAATATTAAAGGTGAAAAATTAGCTTTTACGACAACCAACGGAACGCAAGCCGTTAATCTTGTAAAAAACAACAAACACAAAAACATAGACTTAGTAATCGGCTCATTCATAAATATTTCCGGCTTAACTAATTTTCTGAACAAACAACAAAAAAATATTTTAATCCTTTGTTCCGGCTGGAAAAATACCGTTAATATCGAAGATACTTTATTTGCCGGAAGATTAGCTCATTTACTTTTGCAAAAAAACAAATACGAAATTCTTGAAGCAACAAACTTAGTTTTAAATATTTATAAAAACTCCGGAAATTCTTATTTTGATTTTGTTATCAATAATTCCCCTCGATTAAAATCAAAGCTTGAATTTCTTGAAAAAGATATTAACTATTGTTTAACGGAAGATTTAACTTCAGAAATTCCGTATTTAAAGGATGATAAATTGATTTCAATGAATTTATAAAAAATCTTTTCGCCTGCGATTTTTCTTTTCCGAATGCTGTTTTTTCTTTTCCAATCTTTTAAAAATCGACTTTAAAGTAGGTTTTGTATTCTTACGCTTTTTAGGTTTCAGAAGTGCTTTTTCAACAAGTACATAAAATTTATCAATACAAATAGTCTTATTTCTTACTTGGCTGCGTTCTTTTTGTGTTACAATTTGTAAAATTCCGTCTTTATTTATTTTATGAGCAAGTTTTTGTTTTATAAGCAACTTTTCCTCATCCGTAAGTAATTCCGAAGCATCAACATTAAAACGCAGTTCAACTTTCGACTCTGTCTTATTAACATGCTGTCCTCCCGCTCCGCTGCTGCGTGATGTGATAAATTCAAATTCTCTTTCGAAATCTCTGTCTTTCAGCTTCATATTTCACAAAGATAAAAGAACAAAATACACTGAAAAAAAATTAATACTGAATATTTTAAATGACATACTTGCAAATAAAAAAAGTTTATATATTTGCGGCGGGGTAAGTCTCATACGGTCAGCTCCCTCCCAACTCCCCCAGGTCCTGACGGAAGCAAGGGTACGGAGGTTGTAGCGACGCGATATGAGTAGCTTGCCCCTCTTTTATGCCTAAATATTTAATTAAAAAAATCCGATTTTATACTTTTATTATTTCTCTGAGACTTGTAAGTCTCATACGGTCAGCTCCCTCCCAACTCCCCCGGGTCCTGACGGAAGCAAGGGTACGGAGGTTACAGCGACGCGATATGAGTAGCTTG